>CAVBOS010000269.1:0-2586 GCA_963597005.1 Lachnospiraceae bacterium | reverse complement strand
TGGTAGACGCTTTCGAGAAAGAGGGCATCATGGCTTTCGGCCCGAGAGCAAATGCGGCTGTCATCGAGGCAAGCAAGGTTTTCTCCAAGGATCTTATGAAGAAATATAACATCCCTACGGCAGACTATGCGGTTATCGATTCTGCTGAGGAGGCTGTTAAGTATATCGAGGAGAAGAACGAGTACCCCGTAGTTGTCAAGGCTGACGGACTTGCCCTCGGAAAGGGCGTTATCATCGCCGAGAATTTCGAGGACGCTAAGGCGGCTGTTAAGACAATCATGGAGGATAAGGTCTTCGGTGCTTCCGGTAACAAGGTAGTTATCGAGGAATTCCTCACAGGCCCTGAGGTTTCCGTGCTTTCATTCACAGACGGAAAAACTCTCTATCCAATGGTTTCTTCAAAGGACCACAAGAGAGCACTTGACGGAAATAAGGGACTTAACACAGGCGGAATGGGCACAATCAGCCCGAACCCATACTACAGCGACGAGATGGCTAAAGAGTGCATGGAGAAGATTTTCATGCCGACAGTTGCCGCAATGAACGCTGAGGGCAGACCGTTCAAGGGTTGTCTTTATTTCGGACTTATGCTCACACCAAAGGGCCCAAAGGTCATTGAGTATAACTCAAGATTCGGCGATCCCGAAACTCAGGTTGTCCTTCCGAGACTCAAGACAGATTTTGTTGATATTATCGTAGCTTGCTGTGAAGAAAAGCTCTCTGATATCAACATCGAGTGGAGCGACGAGGCTTCTGCTTGCGTCGTTATGGCTTCGGGCGGTTATCCGGGTTCATACAAGAAGGGTATCGAGATTAAGGGCCTTGACGAGAACGGACAGGCAGACGGCGCAGTCGTTTATCACGCAGGCACAGCACTCAAGGACGGAAAGCTTGTCACTAACGGCGGAAGAGTCCTCGGTGTTACCGCACTTGGTAAAAATCTCGACGAAGCTCTCGATAAGGCTTATGCCGCTGTCAAGAAGATTGACTTCGAGAACGCTCATTACAGAACCGATATCGGAAGAATTCTTTAATTTGAAATCAGAATAATTTTTATGAATTCAAGGGAGAATGTAAGCTTCGGCTTATGTTCTCTCTTTTTTAATTAATGTTCATATAATGCACCGACAGTGCTTGATATTAATATTTGCCAATTCGATTCAAATGTTATATACTAATCTCAAAATCTAAACTTAACAATAAAGGAGAATTTTCATGATAGATGAAGCATATGATTTCGGAGAGGTAAATCAGGACTGGACAGAGGTTAAAATTACCGTTGATGTCAAGAATGCAGACAAGGCCGGCGATATTGCCAATATGGTTGTTCCGTACGGAATTTACATTGAGGACTATTCCGACCTTGAGGAGGGCGCATGGGAAATCGCTCATATCGATTTGATAGACGAGGACTTGCTCAAAAAGGACAGAAACAAGGCGATTATCCACGTTTATATCAGCCCCGAAGAAAGTCCGCTTGAGGCGGTCGCATTCCTCAGTGAACGTTACACCGCAGAGGGAATCGAAAACGAGATAAGCACGGAGATGTGCAAAACAGAGGACTGGCTAAATAACTGGAAGAAATATTTCCACCCCATGAAGGTCGGTGAGAAGCTTTTGATAAGACCAACTTGGGAGGATAATTTTGATGCAGAGGGCAGAGCTGTCTTGAATCTTGAGCCGGGACTTGCTTTCGGAACGGGCACGCACGAGACAACAAGGCTTTGCATGGAGCTTCTCGAAAAGTATGTAAAAGAGGGCGACAGCGTTCTCGATATGGGTTGCGGCAGCGGAATTTTGTCGGTTGCCTCACTTCTTGTCGGGGCAAAGTCGGCAGTCGGTGTCGATATAGATCCGCTTGCCGTTAAGACTGCTGTTGAAAACGCTAAACTTAACAATGTCGGAGATAAATTTGTCGGAATTACAGGCGATTTAACGGAAAAAGTAAGCGGTAAATTCAATGTTGTTCTTGCAAATATCGTTGCCGATATTATCAAAATTCTTTCCAAAAACGCACCGCAGTTCATGTATGACGATTCTGTTTATATTATGTCGGGAATTATCGACACGAGAGAAGCAGATGTTCTTGAGTCGATTTCCGATAAGTTTGAAATCATCGAAAGAAAAGAGGAAAAAGGCTGGGTTGCTATGGCGGCTAAGCTGAGAAAATAATATGAAGCTTTATTTTGGCGGAAATGTCTACACGGGTGAGGGCTTTTGCGAAGCCTTTGCCGTGGAGAACGGAAAATTTTGTTTTGTTGGCTCAAATGAAGAAGCAAAAAAGCTTGATGCCGACGAGAGAATAGACCTCGGCGGAAAATTCGTGTGTGCGGGTTTTAATGACAGCCACATGCATTTGCTCAATTTCGGTCAGGCTCTCAAATGTGCCGACCTTGCGTCGAACACATCAAGCCTAAAAGGAATGATTGAGTACCTTGCCGATTTTGCTAAGGATGGTTCATTTAGTGAGAACGAGTGGCTTGTCGGACGAGGCTGGAATCAGGACTATTTTGAGGACGAAAACCGTATGCCGACCAAGGATGATCTCGACAAAATTTCAGTGGATTATCCGATACTTATTACGAG
>CAVBOS010000268.1:0-2589 GCA_963597005.1 Lachnospiraceae bacterium | reverse complement strand
ACCTACGATAAAGAAACCGGCTTGGCGGTATACTCGAATGATTTTAATCTGAAAGTAATATCTCCGTCAGAACCCGCTGACGAAACCTTTACCGTTACCACAACGAATATCGGAGGTGTTGATGTAGATTCAAGAATATCAGACGCATTAAGCTTAATGCTGTCTGATGCAGAAACTGATAATGTGACATTCAATCTTGTCAGTGGTTATATTTCGTACGAGAATCAGCAAACATTATTTAATGAAGAAGTAGCAAGATTAGAAAAAGCGGGAACCAGCCACCTCATGAGCGAATTTACTGCCGGCTTGAATGTTTCAAAGCCAGGTGAATCAGATGCTCAAACAGGTCTGAGTATAGTTGTGAGTAACAAAAAGGATACATTTACAAAGACATCTCAGTATTCATGGCTGACAAATAATGCCGCAAATTACGGTTTTGTTTTCAGATATCCTGAAAACGACAGTGATTATACCGGTCATGAAGCAGATTTAACGGTTCTAAGATATGTCGGACGCGATAATGCAATTAAAATGCGTCAGCTTGATATGTGCCTTGAGGAATATATAAATTACATTTACGATAAATAATTTCATTTTTCTTTAAAAAAGCACTTGCAATTCGAGAAAATATTTGTTATAATCCTACTGTTGTTTACAAGTTGTGACGTTAGTCCGCTTGTTGATACATATTAACCCAAAGAGGTGAAAATCATGAAGGAAAACATCCATCCTGATTATCAGGAGACAACAATCACATGTGCCTGCGGTAACGTAATCAACACTCGTTCCACAAAAAAGGACATCAAGGTTGAAATCTGCTCCAAGTGCCATCCTTTCTTTACAGGTAAGCAGAAGCTGGTAGATACAAGCGGTCGTGTTGATATGTTCAAGAAGCGTTACGGTCTCAACTAATTAAAGTTGCAATGTAACGAAAAATGTTATAAAGCCTCTCTGTAATCGGAGAGGCTTTTTTCATCATTGATAATAAATTTAATCTTAATTATGGAAAGTTATAAAACGGTTTTAAAAGAAGCTTCAGATTCATTTATAGAAAAAAAGTCGAAATTTATAGGGCACTGCAAACCTATATCAAGCGAAGAGGAGGCTCTTTCCTTTATAAAGGAAAAGAAAAGTAAATATTGGGACGCAACCCATAATGTCTATGCTTACATTTTAAGAGAAAACGGCATTATGCGTTATTCTGATGACGGAGAGCCGCAGGGCACCGCAGGTGTTCCCGTTCTTGAAGCCATGAGAAAGAGTGGAATTACTGACGCCGTTGTGGTTGTAACGAGATATTTTGGCGGAACCTTGCTTGGAGCGGGCGGTCTTGTACGTGCATACAGTCACGGCTCTGCAATTGCTGTCGCAGCCGCAGAACCGGTTACAATGACCTACTGTGTTGAGTATAAAGTCAGAATTGATTATTCATACTTTACCAAAGCGCAAACACTGGTAACTGACATCGGCGGAGTTATAACAGGTATTGAATATGACGACTGCGTCAATATAGCTTTTTATATTCAGCCTGATAAATTTGAAACTTTATCTGTTAATTTTGCTGATTTAACTTCAGGAAAAGCAATATTTGAGAAAATTAAAGACGGTTATTACGGAATTTCCGAAAAATAAAAAAGAGTTTTTCCTTTTTTGCGTGTATTTTATTGTTAGAGAAAGTATCGGAGGTGACGAAATGGCTTTTTCTGATTATTTCAAACAAGATCTAAAGTCAAGAAACAATATTGAGGATGTCGTTTCGTCATATGTAAGTCTTAAGCGGCAAGGAAAAGATCTTGTCGGCTTATGTCCGTTCCACAATGAGAAGACGCCATCTTTTCATGTAACACCATCAACAGGTTCATACTATTGCTTTGGCTGCCATTCGGGCGGAGATGTAATCAATTTCATTGAGAAAATTGAAAACCTGGATTTTGTTGAAGCTGTACATTTTCTTGCTGATCGTGCGGGAATTACCGTCCCTGATGATTCGTACGAAACCAAAACCGACAGTAACTTAAAACTTAAAATCAAAGAAATTAACCGAGAAACTGCAAGATTTTATCACAAGTATCTTTTAAGTGAAGGCGGAAAAAAAGGTCTTGATTATTTTAAGTCAAGAGGGCTTTCCCTTAGCACAATCCGACATTTCGGATTAGGATATGCACCCGAAACAAGACATGCTCTTGTTGATCATCTCAAAGAACTTAAATACAGTTATTCCGAGATGATTCAGGCAAACGTTGCTTACAAGTCAAAATCAGGTTACACTATAGACCGATTTATCGGACGGGCTATGTTTCCGATTATTAACTCACAAAACATTGTAGTTGCTTTCGGCGGAAGAGCATTAGGTGACGAAAAGCCGAAATACATTAACACATCCGATACACTTGTATACAAGAAAAGCAACGGTCTGTTTGCGTTAAACTTTGCAAAAAAAAACAACGGCCAACTTATTCTTGCAGAAGGCTATATGGATGTTATTGCCTTACATTCAGCCGGTTTCACAAATGCGATTGCGTCTCTCGGAACAGCACTCACAGAAAATCAGGTTAATGTTATCAAAAGGCACTGCACAGAGGTTGTTAT
>CAVBOS010000267.1:0-2627 GCA_963597005.1 Lachnospiraceae bacterium | reverse complement strand
TTTTTCATTTTTAACAAGTGCTTCGCTTTTCTCTCGTGGGCTCTGCCCACACCCGTTCGCTTTTTGAAAAAAGCGAAACCAAAAACTTTTGCCTCTTTTGCCTTTAGTTAATTATTAATTCTTATTTTTAAATTATTAATTACTCTTTTCCGTCCCAGCAATATGTGCACAGCTTACACTTATCGATTCCTATCGAATCAAGCAAATCGTCAAGTCGGTTATAGGCAAGTGTGGTGAAGTTAAGTCTCTTTCTTATTTCTTCTACCATCTCTTTGTAGTTCTGGCTGTCCGGATTTGCATAGTCCTGAAGCACTTCCATAGAAACATCGTCGCCCTCTCTGTCTCGGATTACTCTTCTTGCAATGAGGTCGTATTCTGATGTTGATCTTGAGAAGTCAAGATACTTGCATCCGAACATTATCGGCGGGCATGCCGGTCGGATATGAACTTCTTTTGCTCCGTTTTCGTAGAGATAATTCGTTGTGTCTCTTAGCTGTGTTCCTCTGACGATTGAGTCGTCTATGATTACCATGCTCTGGTCTTTTATGAGCTCCTTTACGGGGATAAGCTTCATCTTTGCGATATATTCACGCTGAGACTGGTTCTGCGGCATGAACGAGCGCGGCCATGTCGGAGTATACTTGATGAACGGTCTTGAGAACGGGATACCGCTTTCGTTTGCGTAGCCGACTGCATGAGCTGTTCCCGAATCGGGGACGCCTGCGGAAATACTTGCGTTGACATTGTCTCTTTTAGCCATTCTTTTTCCGCACTCATATCTCATCTGCTCGACATTCACTCCCTCGTAGCTTGCGCAAGGGTAGCCGTAGTAAACCCAGAGGAAAGAGCAGATTTTCATTTTCTCTTCTTTTTCCTTGAGGACGGTGATTTTCTCCTCGTTGAAGCTTACGATTTCACCGGGGCCGAGTTCCTTTTCGGTTGTGTAGCCGAGGTTATGGTAAGCAAAGTCCTCGAAGCTTATGCACTTTGCTCCGTCCTTAGAGCCTATGATAAGCGGTGTTCTTCCGAGCTTATCTCTTGAAGCTATGATGCCGTCCTTTGTGAGTATCAAAATGCTCATAGAGCCTTCTACAACATCCTGAACGAATTTGAGTCCCTCTGTGAAGCTTTCTTTTTGATTGATTAGAGCCGCCACAAGCTCCGTTGCGTTGATTGCTCCGCTTGTCATCTCAAAGAAATGCATATGACCGTCCGAGAAGCATTCTTCAACAAGCTTATCGGAATTGTTGATTTTTCCTACACACGCAATCGCATATGTGCCGAGATGCGATCTCATGAGCAACGGCTGAGGATCGTTGTCCGAGATACAGCCGATGCCGTATTCTCCGTGAAGGTGGTCGAGGTCGTTCTCGAACTTTGTTCTGAACGGGGAATTTGAAATGTTGTGGATTACACGATTGTAGCCCTTGCTTGCGTTGTAGACCGCCATTCCGCCTCTTCTTGTGCCCAGGTGAGAGTGGTAGTCAATGCCGAAAAACAAATCGAGTGCACAGTCTGCCTTGGTTGTAACTCCGAATAAACCGCCCATAATTTCTTTTTTCTCCTTAAGTCAGTTATGTTGGTAGTGATATTTACAGCTGAATTGTAGCACAAATTTAGGCTTTTGCACAGATTAATTTAAATTTTAGCTGAATTTCTACGAAAGAGTGAAGATTTTTGTTTTTGCTATTGAAATTATTGTGAAAATATAGTATCATTCTAAAGCTGTCTTACCGCAGTAGTCAGTCGCAACCTCCTGACTTTAAAAAAACACTAAGAAAGGTCACCGCATTTTGGTGAAGGTAAGAATAAAAATGAATAACAAAAAATTAGTACGCTACATGTGTGAGGCGGCTGTTATTGCGGCTCTTTATACCGTTTTGACTTATATTGCCGCTGCTTGGAACTTAGCTTACGGCTCGGTTCAGTTTAGATTCAGCGAGGCTCTGACTATCCTTCCAATATTCACTCCTGCCGCTATTCCGGGACTTACTCTCGGCTGCTTCCTCTCTAACCTCGGAAGCACACTCGGTGTTGTAGACTGGGTTTTCGGTACTCTTGCAACCTTGCTTGCAGCTGTAACCGGAAGAATGCTTCGAAAGATTGAGTTCTGCGGAGTACCTGTACTTTCCGTTCTCATGCCTGTAATCTTCAACGCAGTCATTGTCGGCTTCGAGCTCATTTGTCTTTCAGACAGCGGAAGCTTCTCGTTCGCTAACTGCAATATGGCTATTTTCGTTCCCACAGCACTTTCCGTCGGAATCGGCGAGCTTGTTGTTTTGGTGGTTCTCGGAATTCCGCTCATTCTCGCACTCAAGAAGAACCGTGCGCTTGAAAAGGTTTTCGCAGGAAACGCTTAAACGCTGTCGGCTGACAAAATCAGGTTGCCTTGAAAGCCGTACAAATTTGAATAAGCATATAGATCGGTGCGATTTTTTCGCACCGATTTTAGATTATCGATAAACCCACGCACCGCAAAATGCCAATATAGTTACGGAAGCAATCAAAAAATAAATAAAAACTATTTGCAGAGTCTGAAAACGGCTTAGCAAAGGCACTTTTGCTTACTGCATCAATCGCCCCTCACCGTACCTTTGTACGCTTATCGGGGCGATTTTCTTGTCTGC
>CAVBOS010000266.1:0-2642 GCA_963597005.1 Lachnospiraceae bacterium | reverse complement strand
GTAGTAAATGACGAAGATTTTTACAAATTTAATCTTGAATTATTTTTTCTAATTTGCGATAATAGTCTAAATATTATTTAAATGAACGGGTGGGGCAAGCTTTTGTCCCGCCATAATTTGCTGTAAAGGTTATAAGGAGTAATTTATGCTGTTTAAAAAGGATTTCGGCTCGAGTGTAGACTTTATGATAGTGGGACTGGGTAACCCCGGAGATAAGTACGACAACACAAGACATAATGCTGGATTTATTACATTAGATGCAATCGCTAAGGAATACGGCATCAATATGACTAAACTTAAATATAAAGCGCTTATCGGTGACGGAAATATCGGCGGTAAGAAAGTTATACTTATGAAGCCGCAGACCTTTATGAATTTAAGCGGTCAGGCTGTTGTCGAGGCTATGAATTTCTATAAGCTCTCTCCTGAGCAGGTGTGCGTAATTATGGATGACATTTCGCTCGATGTCGGAAAGATGCGTATAAGAAGAAAAGGTTCGGCGGGTACTCACAACGGAATGAGGAACATTATCGCACTCAGCGGTGCTCAGACCTTTCCGAGAATAAAAATCGGTGTAGGCGACAAGCCAAATCCAAACTATGACCTAGCCGCTTGGGTTCTCTCAAAGTTTACAAAGGACGAGAGAGCATTGCTTGACAAGTGTGCAGAGAAATCCTGTGATGCGGTGAAGCTAATCATTAACGGTCAGATTGATGAAGCCATGAACCGCTACAACAGCTGAGGAAACAATAATGAGATTTATTACAGAAGCATTAAGGCTTACGGATGAATACCGAGAACTGTCGGCGGCATTTATAAAAGGAAATACCCCTGCCGTAGTTACAGGTGTCACGGGTATTCATAAATGTGCGGTCATAGCTTCTCTTATAAAGGAGCATAACAAATCTGCGCTGATAATTTGCCCGGACGAGACAGAGTGCGTGCGTTTTGCCGAGGACCTTCACGAAATGGGACTTGTGACCGCACTTTATCCGCTTCGTGACTTCTCATTAAGAGAGACGGCGGGCGTTTCGCATGAGTATGAAAGACAGAGACTTGACGCACTAAATAAGATATTAAGCGGAGAAGCGGACTGTATTCTCGCTTCTGTTGACGCCGCCTTGCAGTTTACCATACCGCCCGAGGATCTCAAAAAACGCAGATTGAAAATCTATTCGGGACAAAACATAAGCATTGAAGAAATGCTCTCGTATCTTGTTGTCTGCGGCTATCAGCGTGACGATCAGATTGACGGTACGGGTCAATTTTCTCACAGAGGCGGCATTGTCGATTTCTTTCCGCCGGGAAGCGATTACCCTGTTCGAGTAGAGTTTTGGGGCGATGAGGTTGACACAATTTCTTATTTTGACCCCGAAACACAGAGAAGAACGGAGTCAACCGACTTTGTGCTTATCTCGCCTTGCGTGGAGGTTTTGCCTGAGAACAAAAGTCTGCTTGTCAAAAAAATAGAGAAGCTCGCTTCGTCTTTAAGAGGAAAGAATGCCGCCAAGGCGAGGGAAATTCTCTCGTCAGAAACAGAGAAGATTTCATCGGGACTCTTTCTGTCATCAATGGATAAATTTATTTCTCTTGTGTACGATAAGCCAGCGACATTGCTCGATTATTTCTCTTCCGACAATTCTTTTATGGTTTTGTCCGAGGGAACGGCACTCAAGGAGAAAATGAGAACAACCGTATGGCAGTGGGGCGAGGATATCAAGGATTTAATGAGTGATGCCGTGCTTTGCAGAGGACTCGACACTTATTCTGAGGACTGGGGATATCTTTTGAGCAGAGCGTCTGCATTTCCCACTGTCTTTATGGATGTTTTCGCAAGAGGAACTTACGAGATTCCGACAAAAGCCCTTGTCAATTTCACTGCTAAACAGCTTTCTGTTTGGAGCGGAAGCATGGAGCTTTTGAAAGACGATTTAAACACCACGCTCTATAAGCGTTACCGAGTTGTTGTTCTGGCTGGTACGGAGAGAACCGCAAAAACTCTTGCCGAGGACCTCAAAAACGACGGCTTTGCGGCGGCGTATCAGGAAAATCCGAGCACCGTTAATAAGGGAACGATAGTTGTAACCCAGGGCACATTGTCGGCTGGATTCGAACTTCCGTCAGCAGAATTTGTCGTAATGACTCACGGCAGAACCAATGTTTCGGGCGATTCGTCCAAGCGAAAGAAAAAGAAAAGAGACAAAAACTCAAAAGAAATCTATTCGCTTGCAGAGCTTTCAATGGGCGATTATGTCGTTCATTCCACTCACGGAATTGGAATTTTCGAGGGTATTCATAAAATTGAGTTACAGGGAATAATCAAAGATTACATAAAGATTAAGTATGCCAAGGGCGATACTCTTTATGTCCCAGTCACTCAGCTTGATTTAGTCGCAAAGTATATCGGCCCAAGAGAGGATACGGGGGTTAAATTAAACCGTTTAGGCAGTCAGGACTGGGAGAAGCAGAAGACAAAGGTCAGGGTGGCGGTAAAGGATATAGCCAAGGAGCTTATAAAGCTTTACGCCGAGAGAATGCAGGTCAAGGGCTATGCGTTCCCTGAGGACACCGAGTGGCAAAGGGACTTTGAGGCTCATTTCGCTTACGATGAAACGGAAGACCAGCTTCGCTGTATAGATGAC
>CAVBOS010000265.1:0-2644 GCA_963597005.1 Lachnospiraceae bacterium | reverse complement strand
TATAGTGGTTATCTTTGTCTCACGCTGAATTCTGCGGATTTCTTCTCTTGTCTGCAGTCTCAGTCTTGCGTCAAGATTAGAAAGCGGCTCATCAAGCAAAAGAACCTTCGGCATTTTCACAAGTGCTCTTGCAATGGCAACTCTTTGCTGCTGACCGCCCGAAAGCTCACTCGGAAGTCTGTCGGTAAAGTCTTCAATCTGAACCAGCTTAGCCGCCTCAAGAGCTTTATCCCTCATTTGCTGTTTGGTGAGCTTGTCCTTGCCCTTGAGATTTTCGAGCGGAAAACAGATATTCTGCATAACCGTCAAGTGCGGATAAAGCGCATAGTTCTGGAAAACCATGCCGACTCCCCTGATTTCGGGAGACAGTTCGGTAACATCATCGTCACCAAAATAGATTTTACCAGAAGTTGGTGCTTCAAGTCCGCATATCATGTTAAGAGTGGTTGATTTTCCACAGCCTGATGGGCCAAGCAAGCCTATAAGCTTACCGTCGGGAATTTCAAAATCAAAATTATCCACAGCAACAAAATCCTCATGAATCTTGCGGTTTCGGTTGGGAAATTTCTTAGTTATGTTTTTAAGTACAACCTTCATAATTATTTTTTCCTTTAAGTACAATAGATACAACATACTATATCAAGTATAGCTTACATAATAAGGATATTCGTATATTAGATTATACAACTAAGTTCTTCGGTATTCAACATTTTATCTTAACGCTTTGCTGTACAAAATGGTAAGTGGTTATTTTTGACAAACTTATTATTTAAGCCCTTGACAATTGAAGCACAACATATTATGATTAAATTGCGCAAAACATTACTCATTGTAAATTATTTTTGTGTACAATACTATATCGAGGTGATAATTTAGAGCAGGGGCATAGGATACTTATTAATTGACACTTAATTGAAAAAGGAAAAGTAGAACAAGTAAGATTATACGCAACGAAAAAGACTTTTAAGACTAAAGGAGACAAAACATGAATATGATTAAGAAAATCATGTTAACTTTCTGCACTGTAATTTTATTGACATCAGTGCTCGCAATTCCCGCCAGCGCTTCGACCCAAGATAAAGTCCATACATTCAAGTGGACTTACGGTCAAAGGTATTTTGATTCCCCAAGCACATATAAGAAAGCTGATAATTCGGCTACTTACTTTAGTGTCAGAGACAATTCCATGCCCGTGAAAGGTTTTTACATAAAGACCACTTTAGGCGCAAATTCTTCAATTCGCAACTCTTCTTCACCTTACTTTTTGATTAACACCTACGGTGGAAAGACAATCAAACACAACACAAGCAAAGCCGCAGGCAAATTTGCCGGCTTAAGAACCTACTACCCTGAAAGTCATTATTATTGGGGTGATGTTACTTTGAACTGGAGTGAGGATTATGTTGATGACGGTTCGGCACGCCTCAATTGGTAACTTCTTGTTCTTTTCTTGATAAGAGATTTAATTAGTTAATTTTGTTTCTTTTCTGTTTTTCAATGTAGTAACGGTTAATTTTGTATATATGCTCAGTGTCAAATCATATATGGCACTGAGCTTTATTTTTTCGGAGGTATTTATGAAATCAAAAATTATTGCAATTTTAGTACTTTTAGTAATCTTATTTACTGCCATTATAGGCATGATTTTTATGAAGTCAAATTCAAGCAAGAAAAACAGTCAGTCTTCAAACTCTGAAGTCACGGAAACAAGCATAACAGAAAACACAGATACTACCGACCAATCAAGCTCTGTTTCCGAAACAACGTCAGAAAACGAAGTCTCAGCTACGGAAGATGCAACCGACGATTCTTTTGGTTCAGGCGACACTTTTAACGGAACTGAACCTATCCTTCGCAAAATGGGTGAAGAATTACCGGTTGATTTACTCGCACCGCGCGAGCAAGGCGAAAAACCGCCAACGAATAAAGAAGCATTTGGCTTCTGGAGCGGCAAAATGACTTTCAAGGTGAACAGCGCAGTCTTATATAATGATCTTGAGTCTTCAGGAATCAGCTCCGATCAAACTACTCTTGATTACAATAATTACAGCCAAGACGGATATAAACCTTTGGTAATTAACATGACTGTCAGCAATATTAATGCTACTGCCAATTACGGAAGCACATTCTATTCTGATATATTTATGCTCAGCTCAAAAGATGAATTCGTAAACGAAAACTTTTTAGGTGACCATTCAAGTTCTGACTGGAAATACAATCTTGCTTATCTCGCTTATTTCAGTGCTCATTCTGACGGAGACGACTATTACTCATATAATATTAACCAAGGAGAATCCATGGATGTGACCTTCTGTTACTATGTACAGGCTGATAAAATGCCTCTTGACAATTTGTATTTAGGCTTAGTCACTTATTCCTACTGTCATTCGTTCGGAATTGCCTTAGACAAGCTTGAGGTTCAAAACTGATGACCGCTGTAATAAACAATGAGCTAAAAAAGTTGTTTCACACAAAGAGCTTTTGGGTAATCTTAATTCTGCTGACTGCTGTAACCTCAGCAATCGGATTTTCCAAAGGCACATACACTCGCCACCTATTAGATAATATCGGCGGTATGTATGCAATAGATGAAAACGGTTATTTCGCCGAAGACAACCTCTCCTTCTCCTTCACTCTCTACAAC
>CAVBOS010000264.1:0-2646 GCA_963597005.1 Lachnospiraceae bacterium | reverse complement strand
TGGGCTCTGCCCACACCCGTTCGCTTTTTGAAAAAAGCGAAACCAAAAACTTTTACGATGTCCTTACTTGTTGATTAGAAAAATACTCCCTTAATCCAAATCTCAAGACCGATTCCGATAAGAATGACTCCACCGAGAATGGAAGCTTTATTGGAAAGCTTTGTGCCGAATGTCTTGCCGATTTTTAAGCCGCCCATGCAGATGAAGAACGTTACTACCGCAATGATTACTGATGCCACAAATGCCATAAGCGTGCCGTAATCGGAAATTGTGAATCCTACGGATAATGCATCTATGCTGGTTGCCACTCCCTGAACAAGCAATGCCGCAAAGGAAAGGGTTTTGACTTCTTCGGTGTCAACGTCGTTTTTTATGCCCTCAATCAGCATCTTTCCGCCAATATAAAGAAGAAGTATCAGTGCAATCCATGGGATGAATTTCTGAAATGCGGTGAAGTACTCAACTACCGTGTGAACGCAGACCCAGCCTGCCATCGGCATGAGAAACTGAAATGCGGCATATACACCCGCAATACCGCTCATCCGCTTTATTTTCATCTTCGGGTCGTTCAGTCCGTTTGCCATGGAAACCGAGAACGCATCCATCGCAAGACCGACGCCGAGAAGAATACTGTTGACGTAGAACATAAGACCCCATTCCATAAGTTGTTTTCCTCCTGTTGCTGAATGAATTGGGTTAGGCTCACCTACACACAAAAAAATCGGTGAAGCATATGGCGTCACCGAAATACTCAAAGATATAGCGAGAGTTCGGTTTACCAAAAACCATGAGTCTCGCATTTTAAAGCAAGCCAGAGCAGTGCCCAGTATGTTGACTTGCTACAGCTTTTGCTGCCAGCTACTCCCTCAAGAGTGTAGGGTGATTTTATCATATGAGTACACGGTTAGTCAATGATAATTGTTTATAAAAATTTTGAAGAAAATTAATTTCCACATAATTACCATATTGTACACAGCTTATAAAGATGTTATTATATTTTTTGAAGTGATACAATTTTTATTATAGAAACGTTCATTTCATTTTGTGTGGTTGTTTTTAGAAAATAAGGGACGGAATATATGATATTCGGAGGATTTTCACATTGAAAAGCAAGGTACTGAAATTTACTTTTGTGCAGCTGTTTTACTGGAGCATTTGGGCAAGCTTTGCCGCATTTGCGATAACTTACGGTTTGGCTCGGGGCTACAGTCAGAGCAGTGTTTCGATAATGGTCGCATGCTACTATGTCTTTGCCTTTATCGGTCAGTTTCTCTGGGGAAGCATAGCCGATAAAATGCGCACGAATAAATGGGTTTTTCTGATTGGAATAGTTGCAGGAGAAATTATGCAGCTTGGTATGTATTTCTCAAAATCCATGCCTGTCTATCTCGCTTTTTATCTGTGCCTCGGTCTTCTTATGGCGCCGATGAGCTCGATTCTCGATACATGGACGCTGAAAAGCCTTGATTTCGATGTGGGCCTTTACAGCCGTGCCCGTTCGTTCGGTACAGCTGGTTATGCGATATGCATATTGATAATGGGTAAGGCAATCTCCGCTGTCGGCTATGTGATTATGCCGATTGTTTTAACGATTGTCCTCAGTATCACGGTTATCCTTGCCGTGACAACGCCCGATGCGCCCGTAACAGAGGTTACACGAGAGAAAATTTCGCTTAAGGATATTTCTTCGATTTTCAAAGTGCCGATTTATACACTTGTGGTTGCGGCGGCGTTCTTTATCGGTCTTAGTATTTCCCCCGCAAATAACCTCAAAATCATGGTTTTGCAGTCGGTCGGCGGTGATGTTTCCACTCAGGGAATAGATTCCTTTGTCGGCTGTATTTCTCAGTTTTTAATGTTCTTTTTCTCGGGAAGTCTCGGATTTATCAAGCCCCGTATCCGTCTTTTGCTCGGCGGCGTTACCGTGTTTTTCGCTCTGCTGATAGATTTGCTTGCGACAAACAGCATTATTGTTATCATTTCAACATTTTTGATTTACGGCTCGTACAGCCTGATTATCCCTGCCGCAAGAGAGATAGTCGTCAAGAATATCGACTACAAATATCAGACAACGGCTAACGGACTTGTCGACTCGGTTTACTCTTCACTCGCCGGAACAATCGCTCTGCTTTTTGCGGGAAGCATCGCAGAAAATTACGGAATTAAGCTGATGCTCACAATTACGCTTTGCACCTCGGTTATTCCTGTTTTGCTTATGATTTTTGCCGTGATGAAGTCAAAAAGACAAAATACAACAAATTAAAGCTATTTGACAGTAGATATTATTGTGACATTACCGATAAATTCATAAATTTCTGAGGGACGGATTTTGCCGTCCCTTTTTTGTGCCTTTAAAAATGAATTTTACAGATATTTTAATTCAAAAGTTACATGCGCCGAAAAGCCGCCGTTTGACACCCGGTTTTGTCACTTTGAATGTAAGGGTTAGTTAACTTTGCGACAATTTTATGCCAATGATAATTGTGTAACAATTATGAAATTTCGCTTGCTACTGGGAAATTTGCTCTATTGTTCTAATTTAGAAAATATAAAATTGCGTAAAGATGATTTGCTGTGCTATTCGGCGTTCTGCATTGTCTATTTATCGGTTAGTTATTGCTTCACGCGCATATATAAGTATAATAG
>CAVBOS010000263.1:0-2662 GCA_963597005.1 Lachnospiraceae bacterium | reverse complement strand
GACATAATAGCCGAATACAGTTGCCTCACCGTGCTCCGCTCTCTCGCTTGCATTCTGAAGAATATGAGAGAAGCCGTTTCCGTAGAAGATATTATCGCCTAAAATCATTGCGCACGGCTCGTCACCGATAAACTCTTCGCCGATAATAAAAGCCTGCGCAAGTCCGTCGGGAGACTCCTGAACCGCATAGCTCAGCTTAATGCCGAACTGGCTTCCGTCGCCAAGCAAATGCTCAAATCTGGGAGTATCGTCCGGTGTTGAAATTATTAAAATGTCCTTTATGCCCGCCAACATTAAGGTTGACAGCGGATAGAAAATCATCGGCTTGTCATAGACAGGCAAAAGTTGCTTCGAGGTAACCATGGTTAAGGGATAAAGCCTTGTGCCGGAGCCACCGGCAAGTATAATTCCTTTCATTTTTCCCTCCGTTGAATATAGAATAATTTAAGTATGATGCTTTAATTGTTATCTAAAACATCAACATTCTTTACGGCAAAAAGTCCTTCGCTTGTTTCAATATATAAATTTATAGAGTTGTAATCTCCCACAGATTCAATATCACAGGTAAATGAGCCGTATTCGCCATTCATATTATCACTTGTCGTGTTCGACTTATTCTGTGTTGTATAAAACAGCTTTTCCGTTCCGTCAGAAGAAACAACGCCGACATATATATTTGAAGCGAATGAGTTTTCATTATCTTTATATATAAATCCGTTCAAAAACAGATTTCCGTTTTCTTCAGATTTGCTAATCTCATAGTGAAAATCATCTGTAACATTTTCAGCAGACTCTACATCTAAATCAAGGTCTTCGGTCACTATTAAATATATCGGATATTTATCCTCAACATTTTTTACCTTAACCGCATATGCATCCGAATTATAATGCTCTCTGATATGTGTTAGAACAAGATTCAAATTACTGTCATTAACGCACAAAAGATAGAGATTGTCATTATCTATCAAATCGTGGTACGGATTGGAAATCTGATATGCAGACATCTTATCGATGACAGTCTGTGTAGATACTCTCCATGTACCAAGAGCTGAACGATTTTTTCCACAGCCCTTAGTTCCGATATGCCAAATATCATACATTTTGTCTGGGAAATTACTCCAATTAGCATAACAGAAATAGAAATGAGATTCATCAGAAGACATCAAACTGTGAATTTCAGTTTTAGCATATGATTCAATCTGATTTTTATCTGAATTACTGAGCCCTACATATGTCGGTATCATACTGAACAAACATGCTCCGCAGAGTAAACCGACCATTTTTCTCTTTGTGGGAATCAACGACTTAATCTGCACCACATAGAACAATAAAATCATCACCAAGCCGAAAATGACGCTGACATCGGTTCTGCTTTGCAAGTATCGGCCTCGGTAATAAAAATAAAATTGTACTGCGGAAAATATGCCAACCTCATAAATCAACAGGAACAATTTATCAAAACAGTTTCTGCTCATGCTAAGCAAGCCCAATAACAGCACTATGCAAACAGCAGGAAATACTGTATAAGCGAGCAAGCCTTTCCCTATTGTTAACACAAAAGATTTCAGAAAATGCAAGTTAATTGATTTATCATGTTTTGCTTCAACTAAAGTCTTAACTACATCTCTTGTGAATAGCTCTGTATCTGCAAAATTACCGGTACAATAAAGATAGTAATCATTTTCAGTGATTCCTAAAGACTCGTATAATTCGATATTCTCATAATAATCAGGAAATCCCGTTGAATGATTATCATCCTCACGAGAATTTTGCAAATTATCACGGAGATAATTATAGCTCCAAAAGTTCTCCCAACCTTCAGTATGAGCATATGTCCACCTGTCAAACGCATAAGAACTGAAGCATATCGCAAACACAATAACAAAAGGCAAGCATATTTTTATCAGTTGTTTCCACTGCTTCTCCTTAAGCGGCTTCCAAACCAATATTAAGCCAACACCAAACATAAGAAGCATTAGCATCTCGAAAATTCGGAATCGGTAGAGACTTCCCAAATACACCAAAAGTCCACCTATTACATATGCATACCACTTGCTGCCCAATTCACTAACAGCATAAAAAAGCAAAAGCATGCCCGCAACAACAGCTGAAGCTGCTGTTTTCGTAAACTGAAGAGAAGAAAAAAACTCATAGCCGAAAAAAACCATTACAAATGTTACCGGAACGGCTGCAAGTTTTCTCCCAAACTTCTGTAATATTAAGTAGACAACCGTAGTAAACGAAGCATAAACTATGCCGCATTGAAACAGAGCGTACCACGGTATTGTGGAAAAATGCCGAATACAGAACTTCAGACATTTTCCGATTAGTATATTGATGAAAACCAGTTTGTCGGTATACTCGCCCATGTATCCATAAGCGAAGCTTGCCATTATAATATCGTCATTTGTTTCGGTAAAATGTGGCGGAAAAATCGCCCAAATAACAGCTGTTGTTACAGTGGTTATAAGAACTGCCAACAGGAAATTTCGGAGTTTATCGTCTGCGCTTTGCCACCACTCAGACAAACCGTTTCTATGAGTTTTAACATCGGTATCAGTATAGTGTTTTGCTGTCATCTTTAACCTCAAATAAATTTGATATTTTCTTCATTAAGAAAACGAGAAGAATATTATTCCGATAACAATTATTGCTATACCAA
>CAVBOS010000262.1:0-2673 GCA_963597005.1 Lachnospiraceae bacterium | reverse complement strand
TCGCCCTGAAAATGCTTCGCATTTTCGGTTAAGCTTCCAAACCTTTCTTCTTTTTTATCGCTTCGCTCTGTTCTTTCGTTTTTTGCCACTGCTTCGCTTTTCTCTCGTGGGCTCCGCCCACACCCGTTCGCTTTTTGTAAAAAGCGAAACCAAAAACTTTTGTGTTTTTCTTTGCGTTTTTTTCTTACTTAAAATATCTCAATACGCTTTCAAACGCTACTTTATAGCCCATCGGCAACGAATCGATTTCCACGTATTCCTCTCTTGTATGCGCTCCCGCTCCGAAATATGTTCCGTAACATACAGCTGGTATTCCCTGTGAAAGCGGTATATTACAGTCTGTTGACGCAGGGCCAGAATGGACGGGTTTTCCGATTGTCCTCTCGAGAAGCTCCGTCGCCATCAGCACAAGCTCTTCTTTTCTTCTTCTGCCGCTTTCGTCCATACTCTCACACGGTCTCAAGCCCACAAGCTCCACGTCGACACTTACTTTTTCCGTGCGGTGATTTTCGAATATCTTCTCGAAATTCTCCTTCATAACTGCAAGCGACCTCTCGTCATCTGAGCGGTACTCGCACAGCATGGAGGCCTCCTGTGCAATTGTATTGACTGATGTTCCGCCGTTTATCGTTCCGACATTGTAGCTTGTCTTTCCCATTTTCGGGACATCGATTTTATATATGTCAGATATAATTTCTGCGATATGTGCAATCGCATTTTGATTTCCGAAATTTGAGTAGGAATGGCCGCCCTCTGTTTTGACCGTTACTTTGTATCTCGCAGAGCCGACCGCACCCGTGAGAAGTCCTTCCATGGTGCCGTCAAAACTATAGAACTCCTTTATTCTGCCCTTATAGGTCTCGCAGATTTTTCTTGAGCCCTTGAGGTTGCCCATGCCCTCCTCGCCCGCATTGCAGACGAAGACCACGCCGCAGTCCTTTGTTTCCGGGTTATTCTGTGCAACATACTTTGCCGTCATAAGGAGTGCGGCAAGGTTAGCAGTATCGTCGCCGATTCCGGGGCAATTGATTCTGCCGTTCTCGATATAAAGCGGAAGCTCATCTGTATCGGGGAAAACAACGTCGATATGAGCCATGAAAACGACAACGGGGTTATCTTTCGTCACTCCGTACGGATAGACCACATTAAGTGCCTCATCGGTATACACTCCCTTTGCTCCGTTTGAAATAAGCCAATTTTTACAGAACTCCGTTCTCTTTTCCTCGTGGTTTGACGGAGCAGGAAT
The DNA here is from genome assembly GCA_963597005.1 of Lachnospiraceae bacterium. Classification (GTDB taxonomy): domain Bacteria; phylum Bacillota; class Clostridia; order Oscillospirales; family Acutalibacteraceae; genus SIG603. The sequence continues at coordinate 1,427 of CAVBOS010000262.1, read as the reverse complement.
TTTCGCTATCGTCAAAAGCAAATCATAGGTTTCACGGCTGTGTTCGTCTATATATTTCAGTACCTTTTCGTTTAACATATTGCACCTCTGATCACTTAGAATTTATTGATTAATTTTAAGTATACCACCTTTAAAAGCATACCGCAACAAGCCAAAATACCTCAATTTTGACAAATTGATAAAAATGTAGTATTATATATCAGCCGAACAAATCTATATCTGTATCTCCCCACTTGATATTTGAAATTTTGAGAAAGGAAAAAAGATCCATGATGAAGAGAATAACGGCTCTTTTGATGTTGCTCGTTATATGCATCGGCATTTTCACAGGCTGCGGACACAAGAACAAAAATGCGGACGACGCCTCAAGTGAAGAAGCAAGCATGCAAAGCTCCTCTGCGGCAGCGGGCAGCGTAGAGATAACCATTCCAAAAACCGCAAACGATATTTGCGGCTCATACATCAGTGAGAACTCTTCCCGACTCGGAATCAGCACTCCGACCGCAAAGGCTGACGGAAGCGTTTCGTTCTCGATAAATTCCAACAGTAAGGACGAGCTTATAAGAAATCTGAGAATAATGCTAAACGAAAAGCTTGACACATTAAAATCAAGCAACAGTTTTATCACGCAGATAAGCTTTGATAGAAATTTAACAACTCTCACCTGTCTTGCGGATAGCAGTGCTTACAAATCACCCGACGAAAGCTTTTTCGAGACATGCTATGCACCGCTCATTGCGTGTCTGGCTGTTGAGGGAAAGAGCGAGGAAAGCATAAAGGACTACAGAATGAAGGTTGTCTTTATCGACAAGGATAACTTCTCGCAGATAAGCAAATACAAATATCCCAGTGACAGCTCCGAGGCGCCGACCGTTTCATCTTCGGATTCACAATCTGCCGACATGACAGTCGACGGCTACACCGACGAAACCTATACGGATGACACCTACACGGACGACACGGATTATTACACCGATGATTATTCCGATGACGGCGATTATTACACCGAGGAATATTATTACACTGACGAAGAAAACTACAACTAAATTTTCTCTTTTAAACTAAAAAGTAAAACAGGCACTCCTCGAACGGAATGCCTGTTTTATTTTTTTATAGCTTAACCTCGCCGAGCGTGGCAAACATTTTCAGTACGGTTGCAATTATATTATCATTGAAATCATACTCAACCGTATGAATTGCGGGATAATCTATTCCGTTTCCGACATAGAATATAGCACCGTTAATTTTCCTCGTGAAGTAGCCGAAATCCTCGGAAGAGCGAAACGGCTTCTTAAGTTCCAAGCAGTGAACTCCTGCTTTCTTTGCGGCAAGCCTAATGTTTTCCGCCGCTTCCTCGCTGTTCACTGTCTCAGGAAAAACATCGCATTCGCTTATTTCTAGCGACAAGCCGTATTTCTCCGCAATGC
>CAVBOS010000261.1:0-2676 GCA_963597005.1 Lachnospiraceae bacterium | reverse complement strand
ATATATCCATGTAAACCAAGAGGAATATTCCGTAAAAATAAAGTTACACCTCTTGTGGGAGATACAGTAAAAATTTCCCACATTGAGGATGAAACTGCATCAATAGATTTTATCGAAGAAAGAAAAAATGTGCTCGTTCGTCCTCCTGTTGCTAATATAGATAAGCTTTTTATTGTAGTGTCTACTGTTGATCCGAGTCCTAATCTTCTGATTATTGATAAGACAATCGCAGCTGCCGAAATGAACAATATTGAGCCAATATTAATTATCTCCAAAACAGATTTACTGTCTATGGAAGAATTAAAGAAGACATATAGCTCGATAGGAATTAAGGTTCTTGAATCATCACCGGAAGATGATGATTGTGTTGATGAAATCAGGGCCTTGCTTTTAAATTCGGTATCTGCGTTCACGGGCAATTCAGGTGTAGGAAAGTCCACAATAATAAACAGAATTAACCCTGAACTACTTCTTCAGACTGGGGAGACCAGCAAGAAGCTTGGACGAGGAAAGCACACTACAAGACATGTTGAACTCTTCGAGGTTGCCGAGAATTCTTATGTTGTAGATACTCCCGGTTTTTCTACATTTGATATTGAAAAATATAATATGAAAGATCGAACTCAGCTATACAAAGGTTTTCGTGAGTTTGAGCAATATGTAGGTTATTGTAAATTTACTTCATGTTCACATACTACAGAAAAAGGCTGTGCTATAATCGATGCAGTTAATTCGGGTGAAATACCGAAATCGAGATTTGACAGTTATGTTAGTATGTACAACGAAATAAAGGACATAAAAGAATGGCAGAAATAAATAAATGTATGATAATAAGTGCTGTTCCGCTTGCGGATGGCAGTCTGTTTGAAGAATTCAACCCTAAGGATTATTTGGTTATATGTGCCGATGCCGGATATGAAACAGCTCTGAAATATAATATTACACCGGACTATATAGTAGGTGATTTTGACTCTGCTAAAACAAAGCCTCAACCTTCTGAGAGAGTCCACGTTTTACCGGCTGAAAAAGATGTAACGGACACAATGTATGCCGCTATGCTCGGAATTCATTTGGGTTGTCGGGAGTTCATTATTATCGGCGGTAACGGTGGCGAAAGGGCAGACCACACAATTGCGAATTATAATGTTATGCTTTTTATAGCAAACAAGGGCGGTTTTGCTGTTATGGTTGATAATAATTCGCAAACATTTTTGTTAAAAGGGAGAAAGTTAACCTTAACAGAAATGAAAGGCAGAACAGTTTCTGTTTTTCCTTTTGGAACCAACACCTGCAATCTTACCTATACAGGTCTTAAGTATCCGCTTAACAGAGAAGATTTAAAGGTTGGAGACACTCTTATGGGTGTAAGTAATGAAATTACAGAAGACAAAGCAGAAATAATGATTAATAACGGTTGTGCGCTTGTCATAGTTTTAAATTAATTAGTTGGTGAGTTATGTTCAGTAAAGAGGTTGAAAAAGTACTGTTAAAGGTTCAGAAGCCCGGACGATATGTAGGCGGCGAGCTGAATTCTGTTATCAAGGATAAAAAAGATATTGATGTTCGGTTTGCTTTCTGTTTTCCTGACACATATGAAATCGGAATGTCTCATCTCGGAATAAAAATTCTTTACAGTCTATTTAACGAGAGGGATTATATTTGGTGCGAAAGAGTTTTTGCTCCTTGGATTGACATGGAAGAGCAAATGCTTATTAACAATATTCCGTTATATGCTCTTGAGAGCGGAGATCCTTTAACAGAGTTTGATTTTATCGGCTTTACGCTTCAGTATGAAATGAGCTTTACAAATGTACTCAATATGTTAAAGCTTGCCGGGATACCTCTTTTGAGCAAAGACAGACATGAACTAAATAATATTGTTGTAGGCGGAGGACCTTGTGTTTGCAACCCTGAACCAATAGCTGACTTCTTTGATATCTTTTTTCTCGGAGACGGAGAAGATGTTGATCTCGAAGTAATGGAGCTTTACAGAGAATGCAAAAAGAACAACTCTTCCAAAATTGAGTTTCTGGAAAAGGCTGCTCAAATTGAGGGTGTCTATGTTCCGGCATTTTATGATGTTGCCTATAATGAGGACGGTACAGTTAAATCATATACGCCAACTCACGGTGCTCCACAGAGAGTAGTCAAGAGAAACTGTATGGATCTTGATCACACATACTATCCTGATAAGTTTGTCGTACCTTTTTTGGAGGTAGTTCATGACAGAATATCAGTTGAGGTCTTAAGAGGCTGTATTCGTGGTTGCAGATTTTGTCAGGCTGGATTCATTTACAGACCATATCGAGAGAAGAGCATTGAAACGATTAATGAACAGTGCCGTTGTTTATGTGAAACAACAGGCTATGATGAAATTTCACTTGCATCGCTGAGCACCAGTGACCACAGCAAGCTAAATGAACTTCTTGATTTATTGCATACATGGACAATTGACGCAAAGGTCAGCACATCTCTCCCGTCATTAAGAGTTGACGGATTTTCTAAAGAACTTACAGATAAAATCGCTTCCATCAGAAAAAGTGGTTTGACATTTGCACCTGAGGCAGGTTCCCAGAGAATGCGAGATGTTATAAATAAGAACGTTACTGAAGAAGAACTGATGAAAACGGTAAACATTGCTTTTTCCAACGGATGGAGCAAGGTTAAGTTATATTT
>CAVBOS010000260.1:0-2756 GCA_963597005.1 Lachnospiraceae bacterium | reverse complement strand
CCCCTGATGACTTCTGGGGCAATTTCTCAAAGATTCAGTATCACATGGACGAGCCTCTTGCAGACCCGTCAGCTGTTGCACTTTATTTTGTTTGCAACACGGCGGCTAAGCACCTGAAGGTAGCTCTTTCCGGTGAGGGCGCAGACGAGCTTTTCGGCGGATATAACATCTATCATGAGCCGCTTGATTTGACAGCATATGACAAGCTTCCGTTCGGCGTGAGAAGAGTTCTCGGCAAGGCGGCTTCACATCTTCCGCAGGTTCACGGCATTAACTATATCGTTCGCCGCGGAAAGACTCTTGAAGAGCGTTTTATCGGAAATGCTTATATGTTCACCGAAAAGGAGAGAAAAAATCTCCTTAAAATTAAGACAGACGCAAAGTCCCCTGCCGCTATGGTCAAGCCGTACTACGATATGGTAAAGGATAAGGACGCTGTCACCAAGATGCAGTTCCTCGATATCAACATGTGGATGGTCGGCGATATTCTTCTTAAGGCTGACAAAATGAGCATGGCTAACTCTCTCGAGGTAAGAGTTCCGTTCCTCGACAGAGAGATCATGAAGGTTGCTCAGAGAATTCCGCTTAAGTACCGTGTGAACGGCACAACAACAAAGTACGCTATGAGAACTGCTGCCGCAAGACGCATGCCGGAGAAGTGGTCGACAAAAAAGAAGCTCGGCTTCCCTGTTCCGACAAGAGAGTGGCTCAAGCAGGATAAATATTACAATATCGTCAAGGACGCTTTTACCGACGAGACCGCAAAGAAATTCTTCAATACCGATCTTCTCGTGAAGCTTCTTGATGAACACAAGGCTCTTAAAAAGGACAATTCAAGAAAAGTATGGACAGTCTATACCTTCCTTGTTTGGTATAAAAGATTCTTCATTGAAGAGAAATAAAAAGAGGTTTTTGATTTATGTCTAAAGATTTTCAGCCCGTGCTTCTCGGAAGCGACATTAATGTTTACGGTATGGCAAGAGGTTTTCATGAGGCATACGGAATAAAAAGTGTTGCGGTCGGCAAGGGTATACTTCCCGTTTGTACAAACAGCTCGATAGTCGAGGTCAAAAAGGTTGAGCCGAGACTTGAGGAGGACGATGTCTTCGTAAGCACTTTGCTCGAGTTTGCAAAGAATTATCCCGGCGAGAGACTTCTTCTCGTTCCGTGCGGCGACAACTACATCAAGATGCTTGTCCGCAATCAGGATAAACTCAGAGGTGTTTACGAATTCGAGTGCATTTCCGAGGAGCTTTTGATGAAGCTTTCTATCAAGGAAAGTTTCTATCAGGTTTGTACGGAGCACGGCTTTGCTTTTCCTAAGACGACAACCTGTAACTATGAGAATTACAAAACAGTAAAGCTTCCGTTCGATTTCCCTTGTATAATCAAGCCGTCGAACTCCGTCGCTTACTGGAACTGCTCGTTCCCGCACAAGAAAAAGGTGTTCGTTGCTCAGAACAAAGAGGAGTACGATGCAATTCTTGACGCTATCTACGGCTCGAGCTATAAAGATCACCTTATTTTACAGGAGTTTATCCCGGGTGACGACAGCCGCATGAGAGTTATGAACGCCTATGTCGGAAAGGACAGAAAGGTTAAGCTTATCGCTCTTGGAAATGCGGTTCTCGAGGAGCATTCTCCCGAGGGAATCGGCTCATATGCCGCAATTATCAACGGCTATGACGAGAAATTAAACGAGATGATGATTAACTTCCTTGAGGGAATCGGATATGTCGGCTTCGCAAATTTCGATATGAAGTACGACGAGCGTGACGGAAAGTACAAGCTTTTTGAGATGAATTTGCGTCAGGGAAGAAGCTCCTATTTTGTCACAGCGGCAGGCTACAATATCTCAAAGTGGCTTGCTGACGATATCATCTACAATAAGCCTATGGGATTGACGGTAGCAACAAATAAGGTGCTTTATTCAATCATCCCCAAGCAGATAATCTTCAAGTACACACAGGACGAGAAGGTCAAGGAAGAGGCAAGAAAGCTTATAAAAGAAGGAAAGATGGTTAATTCTTACTACTATGATAAGGATAAGAATCTGAAAAGAACCATCCAGTTTGCAAAGAACCAGCTTCATTATTTCCAGAAGTACAAGAGATATTTCGGAAATAAGAGCTTGAAGGATTAACGGAGGTAATCTTATGTGCGGATTCGTGGGATTTGTCAGCTCTGAAAAGGTGTTTGACCATTCCGAGGTAATCAAGGCAATGGCAGACAGGATCGCTCACCGCGGTCCCGATGATGCGGATTATTATATCGATGAAAACATCGCATTGGGTCACAGAAGACTTTCTATCATCGGTCTTGACAGCGGCAGACAGCCGATTTTCAATGAGGACAAGTCAATGGTGCTTGTTTTCAACGGAGAAATCTACAACTACCAGCCGCTTCGTGAGGAGCTCATCAAGGCGGGTCACAAATTCTATACCGAGACCGATTCTGAGGTTCTTGTTCACGGCTACGAGCAGTGGGGCAAGAGCATGCTGAATAAGCTTCGCGGAATGTTTGCTTTTTGCATTTGGGATAAGAAAGAGAAAAAAATCTTTGCCGCAAGAGATATTTTCGGAATCAAGCCGTTTTATTACTACATCAAGAACGGCGAGTTTATGTTCGGCAGTGAGATAAAGTCTTTTCTCTCTCACCCGGGATTTGAGAAAGAGCTTGACGAGAGCAAAATTCCCGAGTATCTCTCTTACGAGTATATTCCCACAGAGGAAACAATTTTCAAGAATGTATATAAG
>CAVBOS010000259.1:0-2757 GCA_963597005.1 Lachnospiraceae bacterium | reverse complement strand
ACATGATAAAGAACGCCGTTCTGAATCTGTCGGACATTTGATAATTTCGTTTCATATTCTTTTTTACTTCTTTCTTCACGCTCAAATGAGCTTTACAAATATTTGCTTCTATATTATAATTCAAGTTGTATTATATGTATAATGTATGTTAGATATAGGAAATATATCATATTGGTATGGTGGATTTATGTACATAAGCTTTGATTATTATAGAATTTTTTACTATGTCGCAAAATACGGAAACATCTCCGAAGCGGCAAAAATACTCATGAGCAATCAGCCGAATATGAGCAGAACCATTAAAAAGCTCGAATCTGAGCTTGGGTGTGCTCTTTTCACACGCTCACGCAAGGGAATGAAGCTGACTACCGAGGGTCACAGGCTCTACGGTCACATAAAAATCGCAGTCGAACAGATAGAGCTTGGCGAAGCACAGATAAGAAATCTCACCGACATGGACAGCGGAGAGATCATCATAGCCGCAAGCGAAAAGGCACTTCACTGCCTTCTTTTGCCCGTTCTGAAAAAATTCAGAACCTTGTATCCGAAGATAATCATTCGCATAAGCAATCACTCCACGCCTCAGGCGATAGACGCTCTTGCTGACGGCTATGCCGACATTGCCGTTGTCACTACTCCCACAAGTATAGGCGCATCACTTGAAGAAACCGTGATTAAGCCGATAAAGGAATTTGCGGTGTGCTCAGGTCAATTCCCCGAATTAGCCGACAAAGAAGTGACTCTCAAGGAACTCACGCAATATCCCCTCATCACTCTCGGACGGGACTCCGTCACAAATAAATTTTACCACAATCTTTTGGAGGCGCACGGTCTTTTGTTTGAACCCGACATCGAAGCTAACACAGCCGACCAGATTATCCCCATGGTTGAAGCAGGTCTTGGCATAGGCTTTGTTCCCGAGGAATTTCTGAAAAATCACAATGATGTTTTCAAAATTAACCTCAAGGAAGAAATTCCCGAGAGAGAAATCGTTCTCGTCAAGCGAAAAGATCAGCCGCTCAGCACCGCCGCAAAAGAGCTCGAGCGATTAATCTACGCAGAAATTGAGCTTCCAACAAACATAAACAACTGAGTGAATCGAAAAAGTGTTTTAGGCACGTTAAAAATGTTGATAAACCCCAGTAAACAAAAATACCTTCGCATAGCCGTTTTCAGGTTTGCGAAGGTATTTTTTCGGTACGTGTGGTTTATCGACAGTCTTTTTTATTCTATGATTTGCTTTGCGACAACTACCAGTCGGCTGTTATCCCCCGAATACTCACAGGTTGAAAGCGTGATAAGCTTATCGCCGTACTTAACTTCTACATCGGTATCATAAAGTGCAAGAGATTTGCATTTATCGACATAGGCATTGAAATCTTCCTTGTCTCTTGAGTCGACAAACTGATAGTACTTGAATTCATCCGTGTTCTCATCGTAAACCGTAGTTTTGAATACGGCGAAAATCTCGTACTTTCTCTTTTCGTGAAGCGTGTAAAAGCTAAAGTCCTTGTGCTCGCTCCAAAAATCCTTGTCCTCGAATTTTTCAAGCTGAGCAAACATTACTCCGACAATCATATTATGACCGTACACGATGATATTATCACTCGGTCTGTCCACATCACAGGTTTCAGCAACATAGGGGCATCCGTAATCGGAATATTCCTTGTCGAAGCCCTTATGCAAATAATAATCGGGATCGTCCTTTGTCTGCATGACGGGATAATTGATATTTGTGTCAGGAATATTTATCCATGCGACCAAGTCCGAATTCTGACTGTAAAGCTCGCTTAGCTCGGGAATAATCGCATTTTCATCGGTTTCGCTCACAGCAGAACTTTCTTCAATCTCATCAGAGCCTTCCGTTTTATCAGAAGCAATGCTTTCTTTTTCTTCTGCCGATTCGACTATTTTGGCAAGTGCGTCATATTTGCTTGTGTTGTCGTGTGCACCCTTATAATATGTGAAAATCTTCCAGCCGCTGAAAGCCGCCGTACAGACAAAAATCAAGGTAATAATAATTCTGATTGCTTTTCGCATTTCACTTCTCCTTTTGCTTTCTGATTTCAAAGTATACCACAAGCCGAAAGCAATAGCAAATTTCATTAGAAAAGACAAAAGTTAAGACCGAGAAAATCTTTTTGATTCTCTCGGTCTTGTTTTTTCAATCAATTCTTAACGAAGAACTCATCATACCAAAGAATAAAGCTGTAGAAAGACCAAATCTTCTGCATGTTCTTTTTCTTGCCTGCCTTGTGATCGTCAAGAAGCTCCATAAGTGCGTCGGTGTTGAAGAATTTCTCTGCCGAATCGGAAAGGAATGCCTTCTTAACCTTCTCATAGTACTTATCCTGCTTGAGCCAATCGTTAAGCGGAACAGGGAAGCCAAGCTTCTTCTTGTTAGCCGTTTTCTCAGGAAGCTGCTTTAAAGCGGCACTTCTGAGCGCAATTTTTGTTGTCTCGTTGTGAGCTCTGTACTTAGACGGAATCTGAAGTGCAAGCTCGAGTATCTTCTTATCGAGGAACGGAACTCTGAGCTCAAGTGAGTTAGCCATACTCATTCTGTCTGCCTTGAGAAGAATGTCATAAATCATCCATGTCTTCATATCGACATACTGAAGCTGAGTCGGCTCGTCAAGGTGCTGGTCTTTAATCTCGTCAAAATACTGCTTGGAGTATTCCTCGGGAAGCTTTGAGGTTATCTTTCTCTTTAAGTACTTCTGTCTTTCAGCTGGATCGGTGAAAACATAGTTTGCA
>CAVBOS010000258.1:0-2759 GCA_963597005.1 Lachnospiraceae bacterium | reverse complement strand
GGCTAACTCCATCGTTCAGGATAAGTATATTACGATATCCGTCAACAAGAAGAGCGTGGAGGATGCCAAGACTTACTTTGCCAGAGTGGGTGCGGATTTATTTGCACACTTTGGAAGACTGGGAAGCAGCTGTACAGAGCTTGAGACGGATGAAAGACTTCGTATTTTCCACGACTTCTACCGTGTGGGAGAAGAAAGCACTTTCCACTTTGATATCAAAGAAACCAGAAAAAAGGGACACAGCTTTAAGGACTATATCTGCCCCGACACTATGGAATTTGAAAATGACTATTTCAAGATGGGCGAGCGTTACGGCAGAGTGCTGTTCCTTCGAGAATATGCTTCATATATCAAGGACAGTATGGTGGCGGAGCTTACAGATATGAACCGAAATCTGATGATGTCGGTGGATATTGTGCCTGTTCCTACGGATGAAGCGGTAAAGGAAGCAGAGAACCGTCTCCTTGGTGTGGAAACCAATATCACGAACTGGCAGCGTAGGCAGAATGCCAATAATAACTTCTCTGCCACAGTCCCCTATGATATGGAACAGCAGAAAAAGGAAATGAAAGAATTCCTTGATGACCTTACGACCCGTGACCAGAGAATGATGTTTGCGGTAATTACAATGGTTATTACGGCAGACAGTAAGGAACAGCTTGAAAATGACACAGAAGCCTTGCTTACTACAGCGAGAAAACATCTTTGCCAGTTTGCCGTTCTTAAGTTTCAGCAGGTGGATGGACTCAATACTGTTATGCCATTTGGCACAAGAAAGATTGACGCATTCAGAACACTCACAACCGAGAGCCTTGCGGTATTCATTCCGTTCAGGGTTCAGGATATTTTCCACGAGAACGGCATTTACTACGGGCAGAATGTTATCAGCAAAAATATGATTATCGCAGACCGAAAGCAGCTTCTTAACGGTAACTCCTTTATCCTCGGTGTATCCGGTGGCGGTAAGTCCTTTGCGGCTAAGGGAGAGATTATCAATCAGGTGCTTTCTTCTGATGCGGATATTATCATCATCGACCCTGAGCGGGAGTATTCTCAGCTTGTAAATGCGATGGGCGGAGAGGTTATCAATATCTCTGCCACTTCTAAGAACCATATCAATGCAATGGATATGAACAAGGACTACGGCGACGGTGCAAACCCAGTCATTCTAAAGTCTGAATTCATTATGTCTCTTTGCGAACAGCTAATCGGTGGCTCTAACCTTGGGGCAAAGCAGAAATCCATTATTGACCGTTGTACAGCAAGCGTTTACCGCACTTATCAACAGAATGGTTATCAGGGATACACGCCTACGCTTCAGGACTTCCGTTCGGAGCTTATGGAACAGGACGAACCTGAGGCAAAGGAACTGGCACTTGCTATCGAGCTTTTCACTAACGGCTCACTTAACACATTTGCAAAGCAGACCAATGTAGATACCAGTAACCGCCTTATCTGCTACGACATTCTGGATTTGGGCAAACAGCTTATGCCAATCGGTATGCTTGTAGTCCTTGACTCTATCCTTAACCGTATCACGCAGAACAGGGCAAAGGGAAAGAACACATTTATCTTCATTGATGAGATTTATCTTCTCTTCCAGCACGAGTATTCTGCGAACTTCCTCTTTACACTTTGGAAGCGTGTAAGAAAGTACGGAGCGTATGCAAGTGGTATTACGCAGAATGTGGACGACCTTTTACAGAGCCATACGGCAAGGACTATGCTTGCAAACAGCGAGTTTATCATTATGCTTAATCAGGCATCGACAGACAGAATTGAGCTTGCAAAGCTTCTTAATATCTCTGATTTGCAGATGTCCTATATCACAAATGTTGAGGCAGGACACGGACTTATCAAGGTGGGAAGTTCCCTTGTGCCGTTTGCCAATAAGTTCCCAAAGAATACGAAACTCTATAAACTGATGACAACCAAGCCGGGTGAGAGCAATTAACTCTCATCTGCTTTGAAAGGAAATGCTATGAACAGAAAAATATATATCATTATTTCAGTGGTGCTTGCGGCAGTTTTAGCTGTAAGCACCTTCTTTATTATCCGAAACAAGATGGACTCTGCAAAGCAGAATGAAGTCTATGATAATCTTGCCGAGATTGTGGAGGAAGACCCGCCCGAAGAAAATGAGGGCATAACCTACTCTGAGGATAAGGACTATCTTGCTGAATACTATGAACTATATCAGCAAAACAACGATATGGTGGGCTGGATTAAGGTGGAGGATACCAATATCAATTATCCTGTTATGCAGTCTATTGACGAGCCAAATTTCTACCTTAAGCATAAATTTGACAAGACCTATTCCGCATATGGCTGTCCTTATGTTCAGGAGAACTGCGACGTGCAGAAGCCGTCTGACAATATCATCATCTACGGACACCATATGAATGACGGCTCGATGTTTACAGGTCTGATGAAATTTACGGATAAGAGTTTCTGGGAAAATCATAAGACCATTGAGTTCGATACTCTCACAGACCAAAATCAGTATGAAGTAATCGCAGTATTTAAGACTGTTGTATATACCGACAGCGAGGACAGCTTCAAATACTATGAATTTACCGATGCTGAATATGAAGAGGAATTCAACGAGTATGTTGCTAAGTGCAAGGAGTTATCTCTCTATGATACAGGGGTAACAGCTGAGTACGGCGATAAGCTGATTTCTTTGTCAACTTGCGAGTATTCCCATAATAACGGCAGATTGGTTGTTGTTGCTAAGAGGGTGGATTAAGTTCTGCCCT
>CAVBOS010000257.1:0-2762 GCA_963597005.1 Lachnospiraceae bacterium | reverse complement strand
TCTGTTACGCTTTAACTCCGATATTCCCTCCGTGATTTCATCAAGCTGTTGCTCTAAGATTGCCCTCTGCCTTTCAATAGACATTGGGATTTTCTCGAATTGAGAATGCCCGATAATAACTGCGTCGTAATCGCCTGTGGCAATTCTTCCGCAGAATTTTTTACGGTTCTTTGTCTCAAAATCTTTCTTTGTTGCCACCAGAATATTTGCCGCAGGATAGAGCTGTAGAAACTCTGCCGCCCACTGTTCCGTCAAATGATTTGGCACAACGAACAGTGATTTATTGCAAAGTCCAAGCCTCTTTGACTCCATAGCTGCCGCTACCATCTCAAAGGCCTTGCCCGCTCCGACTGCGTGTGCAAGGAGCGTATTACCTCCGTATAGGATATGAGCAACTGCATTTTTCTGATGTTCCCTGAGTTCAATTTCAGGGTTCATTCCGTTAAATATGATATGACTTCCGTCATACTCACGGGGTCTGATTGAATTGAATTTCTCATTATAAGTCTTACAAAGTCTTTCCCTTCGTGACGGGTCTGACCAAATCCAATCCTGAAATTCCTGTTTAATCATTTCCTGTTTTGACTGGGCAATGGCAGTTTCTTTTTTATTAAGAACTGCTTTTTTCTTGCCCTCAGCGTCTTCCACATAGTCAAAGATACGCACATCTTTTAGGTTCAGAGTCTCCTCGATAATCTTATATGCGTTAATGCGAGAAGTACCGTAAGTGTTATATGCTTTGACATTTGATTTATCATAAGCCTTGCCCTCGATATTCCATTCGCTGGTAAAAGGAGAGAAGTGTACTTTGATGTTCCACTGTGCATATCTCGGTGTCTCAAGCAAATGAAACATAAAGCTCTGCACATCCTCAGGCGGAAGCCAAGTCGCTCCAAGCCTTACGGAAATCTCACTTGCTGTTAAATCCTGTGGCTGTACTTTTTCCAGTGATTCCACATTGACTTTGTAATCATCGGGATAAAGCTCTGCCGCATTTCTTGCAATTCTAAGCTTTTCTCTGACATTGCCTGAAAGATATTCATCGGCTGTCAGATACTTATTCTCTGCGTGACCTCCTTCCTCATAGAGCGGATTAAGAAAGATAACTCCCTTTAAATCCTCGGCAATTTCCTTCTCTGTTTTGCCTGATAGCTTCTTCATATATTCCATATCAACGGTAGCTTTTTCCCCAAGTGATACTGCCAGTGCTTCGCTTGCGGTATCAACGGAAGTGACGGGAGTGTGTGGCTTAATCGTCCTCTTAGAGAACATATCCGCCTTTCGTTCCAGCTGTCCGTCATCACCGATAACCTCAAGTGCAGACAGTAATGAAAAGGAACTGTCCTGTGAAAATGCTGAGATATTAGCTCGGCTGTTGATGAGTCCATACTGTTTTGAAAAGGTATCATAAAGCCTGTTTAATTTGCTCTGTTCGGCTTTAATTTCACTCTCAGGGTAATCTTCTGTCTGAAGCTCAATAAGTCTTCTGACGCTGTTTCTAACCCCAATCATACCCTTAATTCTGTTCTCGGCTGTAGCTGATACTTCTACCGGAGACATACGGGAATTCTCTCTGAAATAGATTTTCCCGTCCAGCAAAGTGTAAGAAAAGTTCCTTACAGTAGGGTCTGCCGGAATGGAATTATCCTCTTCGGCAAGTTCTTCCTCTGCTTCATACTCTGTAATCTCACCGTGAATATTTGCAACTGCTTCATCAAGCTGTGCGGCAAGGTCTGCATTTTCATACGGCTCGCAAGTGGCTTCCGGACCGAAACGACCGCTTACCATCTTCATCTCGCCAAGTATCATCTCTGGGTGAGCTACAAAATATGAATTCATCCTTATGCCGTTTTCATCAGTATCAAGGTGCACCCAGTCCGGCTCAATATCAATCAGTCTGTCTCGCTTTTGTAAGATGAGAATATCCGATACAACCTCTGTTCCCGCATTGCCTTTGAATGTGTTATTCGGAAGTCTGATTGCACCGAGAAGCTCTGCTCTTTGTGCGATATATTTTCTGACTGCTGAGTTTTCCTTATCCATCGTGCCCTTGCTTGTAACAAGTGCCATCACTCCGCCCGGTCTTAATTTATCTAATGACTTGGCAAAAAAGTAATCGTGAATTAAGAACTTTTGCTTATCATAGCGTTTGTCTGATACCTTAAAATCCCCAAAAGGCACATTGCCGATAACTCCGTCAAAGAAGCTGTCTGGCAGATTGGTTTCTTCAAATCCCTGTGCCGCAATGGTGCTTTTCTGATATAACTGCTGTGCAATACTTGCTGAAATCGTATCAAGCTCCACTCCGTAAACCTTGCTTTCTTGCATTGTCTCAGGCAACATTCCGATAAAGTTACCGATACCGCAAGATGGCTCTAAGAGGTTTCCATCCTTAAATCCCATCTGCTCCATAGTCTTATATATTGCAGAAATAACCTCAGGCGGAGTGTAAAAAGCTGTCAGTGTGCTTTCCCTTGCAGAAGCATATTCCTCAGGTGTAAGCACGGTGGAAAGCTCCAGATATTCTGTCCTCCAAGCAGAATTATTTTCATCAAAGGCTTCTGACAAACCTCCCCAGCCGACATATTTTGACAAAATCTGCTGTTCTTCGGCAGTGGCAAATCTGTTTTCTTCCTGACATTTCTTAAGAAGCTGAATCGCCATAATATTTCTTCTGAAACGCTCTTTCTTGCCGACTTCCTCCACTGGATTGGATTTCAAATCAAAGGTGTGGCGGTCGGAGAGTGGAATATCAGGGTGTA
>CAVBOS010000256.1:0-2762 GCA_963597005.1 Lachnospiraceae bacterium | reverse complement strand
CTTTCTATCAAACATCTATCAGCTTCACAAGCCAAAATTTCGGTGCTCAGAAATATCACCGTATCAATAAGGTTGCGATTTACTGCCAGTGCTGTGTAGTCGCCACGGGACTCATTCTCGGTGTCGGCGCATACCTTGCCGCAAGACCTCTCCTTGGCATATACACCGACGACGCCGAGGTTATAAGCTACGGCGTACTTAGAATGGGTTACTGCTGTCTTCCGTATTTTATCTGCGGAATGATGGACACCATGGTCGGCATGATAAGAGGTTTAGGCTATTCCGTTGTCACCATGCTCGTTTCAATCGGCGGCGCATGCGGCTTGAGACTCATTTGGATTTTCACGGTGTTTGCTCATTTCAGAACTCTCCCCGTGCTCTATATCGTCTATGTAATCACCTGGACGGTAACCTTCCTATGCCACCTCACATGCTTCCTCGTTATAAGAAAGAAGTTCCCGAAAGAAGACTACCCAGACCCCGTCTTCGAATGAGCTATCTAAAAGCATAGCTGTTTCATTCGTTGACAAACAGACTTTAAGCGGCTAAAATGTGAGATGTATTCATTGTAAACAAAACTTAGAATAAGGAGAATTTTTAATATGAGCGACTGCACACATGATTGTTCAAGCTGCGGCGAAAATTGCCCCTCGAGAAATGAACCCGAGAGCCTTCTCGCACCGCAGAATAAAATGAGCAACGTCAAAAAGGTAATCGGCGTTGTTTCAGGTAAGGGCGGCGTAGGAAAGTCCTCCGTCACCTCAATGCTCGCCGTAACCATGCAGAGAAGAAACCGCCAGGCTGCTATCCTTGACGCTGACATCACAGGCCCGTCAATTCCGCAGTGCTTCGGCGTTCACGAGAGAGCATCAGGATCTGACGACGGAATCTTCCCCGCTGTAACAAAAACAGGCATCGAGCTTATGAGTATGAATCTCATCCTTAACCGTGAGACAGACCCCGTTGTATGGCGTGGCCCCGTCATCGCAGGTGCCATCAAGCAATTCTGGTCAGACGTTATTTGGAACGAGGTTGATTATATGTTTGTCGACCTTCCTCCGGGAACAGGCGATGTTCCGCTGACTGTTTTCCAGAGCATTCCGCTTGACGGAATCATCATCATCACTTCCCCTCAGGAGCTTGTTTCCATGATTGTTTCCAAGGCAGTGGAAATGGCAAAGCTGATGAATGTTCCGATTATCGGTCTTGTCGAGAATTACAGCTATGTAAAATGCCCGTGCTGCGGCGAAATCATCCATGTTTACGGTGAGAGCCACATCGATGAGGTTGCTGAGAAATATGAGCTTAAGGTGCTCGGCAAAATCCCAATGGATTCCACTCTTGCTTCCGCTTGCGACAAGGGCGCAATCGAGGACTTCGAGGGCGATTGGCTTAACAATGCAGCTGACATTATAGAGAAGCTTTAATATTGACAATAAGCACAGAGTACCTCCTACTTTGTGAAAAAACGGCACTTGCTTTTTTTGCAAGTGCCGTTATATTTTTACCCGATATTTTACATCTGAAAAACACTCATAAGCTTCTCGAACTCATCCATGGCGGTCTTCTCGCTTATCATATTTCCCGACAAAAACCAGCGTCTGAGTAATGACACTATTCCGCCCGCACAGAATGTAGCTATAACAGACGGTTCGGTGACATATTCCTTGCCCGTACGCTCCAAAAAATTGCAGATATTTACGCTTATTTCCTCCGTGAAGCTGTCTATTAAGATGCAGGCGTCGTCGCTGTTGACTATGCTGTTGACTATCATTTTGTGCGAAAGGAAGAATTCGATACTTCTTCTGAAGCAGTACATACAGTATTGCTTCAGTTCGCCCCCCCAGTTGTTGTCGGGATTATCGTCAAGAAATTTCTTTCTCATTCGCTTGACGAAAAACCTCCAAAAATCGTATTTGTCGTAAAAATGCTTGTAAAATGTGGCTCTTCTCACGAGGGCACGGTCGCAAAGCTCGCTTATGCTTATAGAATCAAAGCATTTAACTTCCAGAAGTTCCATCAAAGCGTCGCAAAGTGCTTTTTGAGTTTTCTGTACTCGAAGATCGTTTTCGTTTTTCATAGTCTTCTCCCAATTTAGACAATTTATTTAAAATGTCAATTATTATTCATATTGCCAAAACTGTTCCTTGATTAATTTTTTGTCTTATATATTATATATTCAAAAGTGAACAGTTGTCAATTAAATCACAAAAGTTAATTTCAACAGCAAATTAAGAAAAAAGGAAAGGAAAAGCTATGAGAAAATTTTACAGTGTGGTCATCAAACTGCGCTATGTAATTATGGCGATATTTATAGCATTGACTGCGGTATGTGTAGTCGCTAGACAATACGTTGCCGTAAACTACGATATGAATGACTATCTTCCCAAGGACAGCGAATCCACGGTTGCACTTGATGTTATGGGTCAAGAGTTTGACGGAGAGATACCGAACGCCAGAGTTATGGTGCAAAATGTCAGCTACCGAGAGGCTCTTGAATATAAAGAAAAGCTCGAGGCGGTAGAAGGAGTCTCTTCCGTCACATGGCTCGACGACAGTCTGCCGCTCGATATTCCGATTGAAATTCTCGATGAAGACACAGTAAACAGCTACTATAAAGATAACAACGCCCTGTTCTCCGTCACGATATCGGAGGATTTCATCAATTCAGCCGTTCCCGCAATCAGAGAGGTTATCGGCGATGAAAACGCAATGACAGGTAACGCAGTCAGCACAGCTGTTGCAACAGAAAGCACCGTTAG
>CAVBOS010000255.1:0-2763 GCA_963597005.1 Lachnospiraceae bacterium | reverse complement strand
TCTGGATAACGGCAGAGAGCACGACAGCCAGAACACAATTTTTCAGCAAATCGCTTGATATTTCGATTCCGCTCATAAACGAGCTCACGATATTGCACGGCAAAATAACGTTAATCAGCATATCGGAAAAGCTCTTACGGTTTGTCTCGGAAATTATTCCGATTTTCTTTACCAATATTCCGACTGCCATTAGAATGAACAGCATAATCTGAAGATTTAACATTTCGAGTATAAAAGCCATTATATTCTCTCCTTAATTCTGTATCGATTGATATAGTAACACTTGTTTTTTGTTTTATAAAATACCTATATAGCAAGAAGTTCATACCTTTGAGGTATGAACTACATAGAAATCTAGTATTTGAAGTATCAAGTTATTTTAATTATTCTTGAGACAACAGAAATTTCGGAGGTTTACCAAATGAAAACGGTATATTTAAACGATCACATAAGCGAAAATGCGGTAGAAAGACTTAAGGCAAAAGTTAAGCTTGTCGATAACTTAGACAACCCCGAGGAAATCGATGCGATAATCGTTCGCCAGCAGTACTGCACAAAAGAAATGATAGACAAAGTGAAGAACTGCAAATTAATCCAGATGCACGGCGTTGGCATGGAAAGAATCGACGTTAAGGCGGCAGAAGAAGCCGGCATACCTGTCAAGAATGTTCACGGCGGAAACGCACAGTCGGTAGCAGAGCTTTCTGTCGGCTTACTCCTTGCACTTTCAAGAAAAATAACATATATTAATGATGGAGTAAAAAAAGGCAAATTCAAGACTTTCGGTTTACCCGAAACGGAGGGAAACGAGATTTCCGACAAAACTCTCGGCTTGGTCGGCGGCGGACAAATTGCACGTCTGACTGCAAAAATTATGACCTCTGCTTTCAGGGCAAAGGTTTTGGTTTACGATCCATTCCTGAGTGAAGAAAGCTGCCGTGAGCTTGGTTTTGAGAAAAAAGAAACTCTTGAAGAGCTTTTCTCTCAGTCGGATTTCATCAGCATTCATGTTCCGCTTCTCGATTCCACAAGACACATCATAAACAAAAGCGTGCTTGATTCTTCTAAAAAAGGACTTATATTAATCAACACAGCAAGAGGCGGCATAGTCGACGAAACTGCACTTTACGAGGCACTTGTTGAGGGCAAAATCAAAGCTGCCGGCATGGATGTCTTTGAAGAACAGCCTCCGAAAATAGACAATCCGCTCCTTAGCCTTGATAACTTCATCGGAACAATTCACGTTGGCGGAAGCACCCGTGAAGCTCTGGAGAGAAACGGCAAGGTTGTCGTGGACAATGTATTTGAAGCTTTGGGAATAACAGAGTAATTTGATATATGGATTTAAAAGAATTATCTTATTTTTTAAAAATAGCAGAATATGAGAACATAACAAAGGCGGCTCAGGATTTATTTCTCGCTCAGCCGCACTTAACAAGACAATTGCAAAATCTCGAGAACGAGCTTGGCGTCACGCTTTTCGTCAGGGACAAAAAGCGACTGCACATAACAGACGAGGGAATTTTCCTCAAGCATCAGGCAGAACAGATACTGGGGCTTGTGCAAAAGACAAAAGAGCAAATTTCTGAGATGGGAAACGGCGTCAGCGGTACGCTTTACATAGGTTCTATCGAAACTGTCGGCACAATTTATTTGCCCACATGGATTTCCGACTTCAAGGATCTCTACCCCAAAGTACACTACAATCTTTGGTCAGGAAACTCAAGCGATGTTATCGAGCGGCTTGAAAAGGGACTTATCGACATCGGACTTGTCAGAGCACCGTTTGACACAGACGAATTTGATTCGTTCCCTATTCTTGACGAAAAATGGATAGTCATCATCAATAAAGAGCATCCCATTGCAAACAATAAAAGGCGTTTTGTCTCGCTTGAGGAGCTTTCAAACGAGGAGCTTCTTGTGCCCACGCAGAGAATTAACGAGGTGTCGGGCTGGTTCAGCTCGAGAAAACTTGCAAGCAACATCGTCTGCGGTTTCTCTCCGCTTATGAATGCGATAGTTATGGCTGAGAAAAACTTAGGTATTGCAGTTTTGCCCGAGTCATGCAAAAAGATGCTAATAAGCGACAGGCTAATCGTGAAGGAGCTTTCCGAAAATATGGTTTCCACAGTTTCTTTCATTTGGAAAAAGCAATATGAGCTTCCCGGAACTGCAAAAAGGTTTCTCGATTTTGTTAAAAACAATCCAATTGACCCATTTTTTGAATAAGTTCATACAAATTATGCATATTCTTTATAAGTTTAAAGTATTAGACAATTCTTTGTTTATATATTAACATATAGACACAATCAAAATAAATAAAGCAAAAACAAAGGCGTTTTTTACATACCCGACAGTAGTGTGTAAAAGCGCCTTTTGTTGTTATTTTGAAGCTAAGGAAAGAAAGGAATTTGTCCCATGAAAAAAGTAAAAATCGGATTAACCGGTAAGGTTTTTATCGGTTTCGCACTCGGAATACTGTTAGGAATAATTTTCGGAGAGAAAATTACCGTTATAAGCTTTATCGGAACAATTTTCCTCAATCTCGTTAAAATGAATGTCGTTCCGCTGATTTTCTTCTCGATAGTATCGGGAATTGCAAGCATGAGCGACATGACAAAGCTTAAAAAGATAGGAATTAAAACTGTTCTCTATTATATAATCACCACAATCATCGCTGCGGCAGTCGGCTTGCTTATCGCAAACACAGCACAGCCCGGCAAGGGTCTTGATATGTCGGCTCTTGTTCTCGACAGCTCATAC
>CAVBOS010000254.1:0-2779 GCA_963597005.1 Lachnospiraceae bacterium | reverse complement strand
TGCCAAAGGATATGAGAAGGATCGAAGTTAGCACCGATCTCAGGACCGACAGCATGACGGAGCTTTAAGAGTGTCTGTGTGCTGTAAACACAGAAGCCGGGATGCATCTCGAGACCAATCTTTGTTACGCCGTGAGCCTTAGCGAACTCAACGAAGTTCTTCCAGTAAGGAATGAGGCACTCGTTCCACTGATAGTCAAGAATCTCACCGAAATCGTTCGGCCATGGGCATGTAACCCAGTTTGGCTTCTGGCTTGTCGGGGAATCGCCCGGGCAACCGGAGAAGCACTCGATATTGTCAATGCCGTATTTCTCAGCCATGAGAACAGCATCACGCATAGCCTTGTCAGACTCTGCGGCAAATTCCTTATTAGGATGAACAGGGTTTGAATGAGCAGAGAAGCCGGATACGATGATACCTGTATCATCAAGAGCCTTCTTCCACTCTGCATATGCAGCCTCATCGTTAAGAAGAATGTCTGCGTTGCAGTGGTCATTTCCCGGATATCCGCCGACACCGACCTCAACAGCCTGAATGCCCTTGGATGCAAAATACTCTAATGCCTCACGCCACGGAAGGTCCGCACGAAGGTTAGAACAAACACCGATTTTCATTGGTAATACACTCCTTACAAAAAAGAATTCATTATTTCCTTAGCTGTCTTTTTTACCAGCCTTCTGTTGTCATTATACCTTTATGTGGAAAAAAATGCAATAGATTGCAGTTAATTTTGTTCAAAAAACGCATAACATTTTTGTAACCTTATTGGCAGATTTCACAAAATTTTGACTGTTGTTTTTTGTGCATATTTTCCAATCGAGAACAAAAAACGAGAGACTTCTTAAAAAGCTTCTCGCCTTCTTCAAAGTTTTCAGCAGACAAACTGGAAAACACAGAATGCCGCATAAATCAAAAGCATGATTATACCCTGAAATCTCGAGAGCTTTCCCTTGAGAAGTGCGGGCAAAGAAAGAATAAGCATGATGATAACCATGAGCGGCAAATCAACAAGAAGACTTGAGTTCATTCCAAGAATCTGCTTGCTGTTCGGTACGACAAACGGTGAGAGCGTTACGGAAACACCGCTGACAAGAACAAGGTTAAATACATTCGCACCGATAATATTGCCGAGCGAAAGGTCGCTGTGTCCCTTAATAAGCGAGGTGATAGCCGTGACAAGCTCGGGAAGTGATGTTCCGAGTGCAACAAAAGTAAGAGCAATAACAGACTCCGGTACACCAAGCGTCTGAGCGATAATCGTTCCGTTGTCAACAAGAAGATCTGCACCGACTGCAATCAGAACCGCACCGATAATGAGGAAAACAATCATCTTGGAAACCTTCATCTGTTCCTCATCGTCCTCATGTTCTTCGGGCTTTTCTCCGCCTGTCATCTGCTTTACGTTAACTATCATGTAGATAACGAAAACGACAAGCATGATTATTCCCATGATTCTCGTGAATTCTCCCATCACATAAGCGGCAATGCAGTAGATAGCCGCCGCAATGAAAAAGAACAGCACAGGAGTTTTCAGCGTCTTTGGATCTACCTTGCTCGGTCTTACGGCAATTGTGATTGCGGCAATGAGTGCGGCATTGCAAATGACCGAACCGATAGCGTTTCCGTAGGCTATCTCACCGTGACCCGAAACCGCCGACATGGACGAAACCATGACTTCAGGCAAGGTTGTTCCGATAGAAACAACAGTAGCTCCGATTAAAAGCTCGGGAAGGTGAAACTTTCTTGCTAATGCACTTGCACCGTCAACAAACCAGTCTCCGCCCTTGATAAGGCAGACAAGACCGACAGCAAATAAAAATACTGCTTTTAACATTTTTCTTCTCCTCTATTTTTACTTCTTATCCTAAAATGCCGCTTGCAAATTGTATACTGTATCACAAGCGTTATTAGATTATATCACACACAGATATAAAATCAATAATTTTTTTCAGCGTTTTTATAATTGTTATAAAAATATCTATGTACCTTTATCATATATCCATTCACAAATATCACTTTATTTAAAGAGAATATTGTGATAAACTTAGTTTACAGCAAATCAAATAAGGAGAGATAACAATGGAAGACGAACTTTTACCTTGCAGAGTATGCTTTGAGGACTGCGGCTACATCGAGGATGAGGGCGGCTGGTGCGTTTACGCTATTTGCGGCAACTGCGGCTCGGCTACTGCGTTCATTCAGTATGACAGCGACAACGACAAGCTCGACGCAATCAAACGTGCTTCTCAGCTTTGGAACATGGGCAAGGTCATTGCCGAGAGAAGAAGTGAGTAATTTTAAAATCAAACAGCATTCAAACCGTCTGTATTTTATTCAAAAATACGGGCGGTTTTTATTTGAGACACTAATCTCAAATTTTCTCTCAAATCCATTGACAGCGTTCTTTGTATTCTGTATACTTTGCTCATAGGTGAATACTTAATGGTTGAAAATTTCTATTGAAACAACCATTAACGGTGTGGAGGTATTATAATTATGGCAATCGAAAAGAAAACAGAATACGGCTTTAATTTGGTTGAAAACAAAAACGGCCCTACTCTCGGCTATTGCCCTGACTCAGGCGTGAAAATCATTGAGAAGGACGGTCTTTATTTCAAGGACTTCCTCGGTGACGGCGAGCTTCTCCCCTACGAGGACTGGAGACTTCCCGCAGAGGAAAGAGCAGAGGATCTCGGCAAGCGACTTAACGTTGAGCAGGTAGCTGGACTTATGTGCTTCTCGGCTCATCAGTTCGGAATTAAACCTGAAGTAAACGAGG
>CAVBOS010000253.1:0-2784 GCA_963597005.1 Lachnospiraceae bacterium | reverse complement strand
AAAAAGCGAACGGGTGTGGGCAGCGCCCACAAGAGAAATAAATAGCAACATCAAAAAACGAAAGAACAGAGCGAAGCGATAAAAAAGAAGATAGGCTTGGAGGCTTAACCAAAATCACGAAGTGCTTTTAGGGAGCGAAGCGACCGTAGTTGAAGCCAACAAGCCGAACCGTCCGCACAAGTAAAAATATCGAGGACAAAAGAGGATAGGCAAAGGAAAATACGTCAAAAACGTAAAACGTTTGCAGACGGACATTTTCCGTGCCGACCCTAACGCACTAAAATAAATTCAGAACACAAATACTGTTCTAACCTAACTCCACTCTCAACACTCCACACTTAAAAAGTTCGCCCCTACGGGTTGTATTGATTTTTCTCTTTAATTAACCAATCCGACCGCCAAACACCTTGAAACCATCTTGGCAGACAAGCTAATTATTATTTCTTAATTATTAATTACATAAGTCATATGAGAACCCACGAAAATTATCTCCATAAATCTCCGTGCGCTCTCATATGACCTGAACCGATTGGGGTTCAGACCATATATTTTCTGTTTTTCTTTGTTTTCGGCTTGGGTGTCGGAAGTCGAAACAAGCGTTAATCACACATAATTCACGAATTTTTCTTCCATTCAATTATGCAAAACGAGGATAGAAACGATCTACCCTCGAAATGTACAAATTTGAAAAGAAATTCTGATAATTAGTGATTAACAGCGTTCCATGCAGCAGCTGCATCTGCGAAGCCGTCCTTCTGGATAGCGTAAGCCTTAACAGTAATGTTGGAAGAACCTAAGTTAGCCCAACCGTCAACATTATTAGCTGTGTCGGAGAGAGTGAAGCTTGAGAAAACAACAAGATCCTGAGCGTCAGCTGACTTAACAACAGTCTTGTAGTAAACGCCTGTCTGACCCTCAAGAGCAGTCCAGCCTTTCTCTATGATCTGAGTAGCAATAGTATTGTTTGTAGCCTCGTAAGCAGAAAGACCGTTCTCAACCTTAACGAACACATAGGATTCCTCGCTGTTTGCTACAACATGAACGGTAGGATCCTTTACATACGTGTGACCCGGAACGAGGTTGTAGGAGTTAGCTTTTACTCTTTTTGCGTCAGGTACTTTTACACCGTACTCTGTGACATTAGCCTCATCAAGTGTGATAGAAACATTACCGACTGTGAATGTGTTGGTAACGGTATCTTTGCTTGTGAGGTAAGCCATTGTACCCATGACGGAAGCGACTACGAGGAGAACAGCGCAAAGTGTGAGGGCAATTGCCTTTGTTTTTGTTTTCATAGTGAAAACCTCCATAATAAAAAATATTATATTACTTTCATACGGAAACGATATTTCTCGTTTTCCGTACAAAAATAAAAATAATCGAAACGAAGCAAAACGTCATTACGCACAGCCAAGTGCATATATATCATATGTTGGATACTGTAAAAATACAATACCGCAACACGAATACACATGCGGCTGTACGAACACCCCTAACTGTTAAGGACATAGTTTTGCCAAGTGTCGATTAATTTCTGAAAGTGAAAGACGTTATAAAAATATGAAAGTGAGTGAATAAGAATTTCTTATTCGGTTGTTTGTGAAAGTGAAGTAGAAAGTGAATTAAATTTACGGGCTTGATATTACATCTTCCCGTAGCGGCGGTCTTTGACCGCCCAAGCACTGATCTTGTGCGTGGATAACGATAAAATCAAAAATTATTTCTTTGATTTTGCGAATAAATCGGGAATGAAGCAAATAATTAGGAGAACGGCAACAGCCGCTATCGTTACGTATCTTCCCGAAACGGTTTGAATAAAGCTTGAAAGATAACCGAGATACGGAATCGAAAAATGCACCTTACCGACTACATTTTGATAACTGACAAGTCCCGCATCCTCGGTTTCGTTGGCGTCGCCCTTTGTCTTGTAGGAGACTTCGCCGTTTTCCTCGGTACACTCTGTCACTCTGTGAGTTATCTTTGTGCCCGATTCAACAACGAAGGTTATCGCGTCGCCGACCTCGATTTCATCGCTTGAAGCGGACTTCACGTAAACAAGCGAGCCGACGGGATAATTCGGCTCCATCGAGCCTGAAAGCACGGCATAAACCTGAAAGCCCAAAAGCCTCACACCCACCAGAAGTGCGGCAAGCACTACCACGGCGGCAACGAGAACACCGCTTATTATATTCCAAACTTTTTTGACTGCTGAATTCATAAATACAAGAAACCCTTTTGCCCCACCGTACACAATCGAAACCGTTTGTAAATTCAAACAAATTGCAATACAGTTTTTGGGGAATTTCATTTTTCCAATAAGAAAATAAACTAAATTCAAGTTTACACACGGTAAAGGTGTTTATAATACGAATATGATTGTTCATACTCTATACAAATTTTATACCACTTTATTTTTGATTTTTCAACAGTAAAAATAAGATATTTTGCGTTTTTAAATTGATTTTGTGATAAACAAATAAATTTCGCTCCTCTTAATTCCATATTCGAAATATGGTTATTTGTTTAGACTAATTGATATTGTGTTTTAATTCACTTATCTTTAATAATGAAATCTGATTCTTATCAAGTCTCATTTTCAGGGCAGGGGTGTCGGTGTGGTTATATTTTTTCTTTATTTATATTTGTGTAAATAGGTCGGCAAGAAAAATGCACGTCTGCGAACGCTTTTCGGAAAGTATGGAGTTAGGTTTAAACTGTATTTGAGTTTCGCAATTTTTCTTTGTGCTAATAGTTCGGTTTGTCGGCTTAACTACGGGCATTCAC
>CAVBOS010000252.1:0-2785 GCA_963597005.1 Lachnospiraceae bacterium | reverse complement strand
ATCTTACAATGATGCGTATATTTGCAGTATTCACGGCTCAAAATTGTCTAATGTTGCGTCTCGCATAAGCCAACATTCCAAAACCTATATGCTCATGTCCGGAGTAAAGGACGTAAATATGATTGGACAGTTATTGAACCAAGACGAAAGATACGGATTACAAAACTCCACTATAACTGTAGGTTATCAGCTATCATACCCCGACGAAAGGATAATGAGTCTTTCTCCTAAGGAATGTATGCAACTTAAACATGAGGGACTGTATGTTTGTATGATAAAGAACCATAATCCTATTGCTAAAAATGTTACACCTCATATAAGAGATACCGCCTTTATCCGTGAAAAAGTTCCTATGACCAAAGAGGAAATACGACATATCAGCATCTGTAAACTTCATTTGAAATCAGATTCAGTGCTTTTTGATATCGGAAGCGGAACGGGTTCTATTGCTATTGAAGCGGCTTCCCTTTCGGATAATATAGAGGTCTATGCGATAGAACAGAAGCCTAATGCCGTACAGCTTATCACGCAAAACATAGAAAAATTTGAATTAAATAATATTCATGTTATAAATGTAAAAGCACCAGATGGAATAGATGCTCTTCCTACACCAACACACGCATTTATCGGTGGTAGCGGCGGTAATTTAAAGGAAATAATAGAATACCTTAGAACTAAAAATCCACATATACGCATAGTTATAAATGCAATTTCAATAGAAACAATATGTGAGATAAAGGAAATATTGTCAAACTATGCTATTAAAAATGCAGATATTATTCAGATGCAAATCAGCCGATCAAATCAGATAGGAAATTATCATCTGATGCAAGCTGAAAATCCTATTTGGATATGTTCGTTTGAGTTTTAGTGATCTAAATTATATAGAGTCGTTTTGCGAAAGCTAACATAATGAAAATTAAACGTTTTATGATAGCCGCTCCTAAAAGCGGTAGCGGAAAAACAATGATAACCTGTGCCTTGTTGCAGTTGATAAAGAACAGGGGAGAAAATATAACATCATATAAATGCGGCCCGGATTATATTGATCCGATGTTTCATAAAGAAATTCTCGATGTACATTCGAAGAATTTAGACACGTTTTTTACAGATGAGGAAACCACTGTTCAACTTTTTTTAGACGGAAAATCTGATGGAGACTTTGCTGTATTAGAAGGTGTTATGGGGCTATATGACGGATTGGGTGGAATAAGCCAAGAGGGTTCATCGTATCATCTGGCAAAAATCACACATACACCAATAATTCTTGTGGTAGATACAAAAGGAATGGGAAAATCCGTTATACCTCTTATATCAGGATTCTTACAGTATGACACAAACCATCTAATTAAGGGCGTTCTTTTAAACAGAATGTCAAAAGGATATTATGACATAATTAAACCTTTGATAGAACAAGAACTTCCAATAAAAGTAGTGGGATATTTTCCTGAACAAAAAGATATCGTCTTTGAAAGCAGACATTTGGGACTTGTTATGCCGGAAGAAGTCAATAATATAAAAAACAAGTTAAATGAAATTTCCGGCAGACTAAAAAATACTATAAATCTGGATTTGCTGATAGACATAGCAACCAACGCTGATGACATCTGTTACGAAGTAATTGAAGATAAACAAAATGATTGTCCTCGGAATATAGTAAATCTGGCAGTGGCAATGGATGAAGCGTTTTGCTTTTATTATGAAGATAATCTCAGATTGCTAGAAAAATACGGAGCAAAATTACAGTATTTTTCACCATTACATGATGCCAAACTACCTGACGATTGTGATGCACTGTTGCTCGGAGGCGGTTATCCGGAGCTGTATGCAAAAGATTTAAGCGAAAACATATCAATGCTAAACTCTATAAAAACGGCTTTTGAAAATGGTTTACCGACAATTGCTGAGTGCGGCGGATTCATGTATCTGCATACATATCTCTATGGCAGTTGTGATGAGACAGCTCTCGCTTTCGGTTTGGTCGGAGCACTTAACAACAAGTGCTATTATAAAGGTAAACTGGTTAGATTCGGATATGTTGAATTGAAAGAAAAACAAAGCAATTTTTTGCCAAAAGGCGAAACAATTAAAGCCCATGAATTTCATTATTATGACAGCACTGATAACGGGCAGAACTGTATTGCAACAAAACCAACTACAGGCAAAATGTATGAGTGTGTGATAAGCAATGGGAATTACTGGCTTGGTTTCCCGCATCTATACTACCCGTCAAACCCACACTTTGTTGAGAATTTCATAAAAAAAGCACAGAAATATAAAAACAAGAAACTTGATATTTAACAGAAACAAAAAAGGACTGCTTAAGCTATAACTTAAACAGTCCTTTAAAGTATCCAATATAATTAATTAGAGAATAATTTCGCCGTCAACTGTTCCCGGAAGAGCAGCTGCGTTAGACTCATCTGTATCAACGTGCATAGCAGCGGAATAATTCGGATTTACTCTTACAACGACATCACCGAAAATAAGTGCGCGTCCGTTGTAATTTACCTTTACGGAAACAACCTGCTTATCAACTACGCCGGCCTCTTTAGCTTCTTCTTCGTTGAAATGAATGTGACGCTTAGCAATGATAACACCCTTCTCAATAGTAACCTCACCTGCAGGTCCCTTAAGTGTGCATCCCGGAGTACCTTCAAGGTCACCGGACTCTCTGATAGGAGCAGAAGCTAAACCGACTTTTCTTGCATCTGTGAGAGCAAGCTCAACCTGAGTTTCTTTACGGCATGGTCCAAGAATAGACATCATAAGTGATCCCTTAGGG
>CAVBOS010000251.1:0-2798 GCA_963597005.1 Lachnospiraceae bacterium | reverse complement strand
TGTATAAAGGGCGTGTCAAACTGATTTTCAACAGTTCTAAACGTCTTGGCTTGAGCAATGTTCATGCGTTTGTACGAGATGCCGCTAAAAGCGATACTCATGGGATTGTAGCCGACAGAGTGCTATGCGACGCGCCTTGTTCGGGTTTTGGAACTATTCGCAGAAAACCTGAAATTAGATACAAAGCCTTGGAATCGGTATCTGATTTACCTGATATTCAGTATCAAATTCTCGAAAATTCTGCTAAATTTGTAAAATCCGGTGGCTATCTGTTTTATTCAACCTGCACTCTAAATCCAAAAGAAAACGGCGAGGTTGCTGACAGATTTCTTGCGAATAACCCTGGATTTTATGCTGAAGACATAAACATTGATATTCAAAGAGCCATATCGGAACCGAAAAACCAATTAACAATGATGCCATTCAATGATTGTGACGGATTTTTTGTTGCAAAATTCAGAAGGAAATAGTATGTATATAATAGACGGAAAAAAAGATATAAAATCGATGAACCTCGAAGAACTGAGAGCCGAGATAAAAGAAGCGGGACTTCCGAAATTCAGAGCAGATCAAATATATAAGTGGGTTCATTCGTCTGTTACGTCATTTGATGAAATGACTAATCTTTCTAAGGATTTAAGAGCAAAACTTAATGAGCTTTATGTTATTCCGGGTTGCCAGATTGAGCTTAAGAGAGTATCAAAGCTTGACGGTACGGTTAAATATTTATACAAGCTTTACGACGGAGATTATATCGAAGCGGTCGTGATGAAGTATCACCACGGCAATTCTATTTGCATATCCTCTCAAGTAGGTTGCAAAATGGGATGCAACTTTTGCGCAACAGGAAAAAACGGATTCACAAGAAATCTTTTGCCGTCTGAAATGCTTTCTCAGGTTATGACTGCTCAAAATGACATAGGAGAAAGAATTTCCAATATAGTTCTCATGGGTATGGGAGAACCTCTTGACAATTATGACAATGTAATTAAGTTTTTGGAGCTTGTTTCAGATGCTAACGGCCTTAACATAGGTATGCGCCATATATCATTGTCCACTTGCGGTTTGGTTAACAGAATTTATGAGCTTGCCGATAAAAATCTGCAGCTTACATTGTCAGTTTCTTTACATGCACCAAATGACGAACTTCGCAATTCTATGATGCCCGTTAACCGTCGCTGGAATGTAGATGAGCTTTTGGAGGCTTGTCGATATTATTGCAAGAAAACCAACAAGAGAATTTCTTTTGAATACGCAATGATAAGTGGCAAAAATGACAGTGATGCTCATGCCAAAGAACTCGCATCAAAATTAAAAGGAATCATTGCTCATGTTAATCTAATACCTGTTAACGATGTTACAGGCACAGGATACCGAAAGAGCAATTCTGACCGATTAAATAAATTTGTAAAAATACTTTCAGAACGCGGATATACCGCAACAATAAGACGAACATTGGGATCTGATATAGAAGCGTCTTGCGGACAGCTTAAAGGCAAAGCCCTTGACACCGGGAGGATTTAATGAAAATTTACGGTGAAACTAATGTCGGATTTAGAAGAAAAAATAATCAGGACACCTACAGAAATAAGCTGATAAATGATAAGTTTGGCTGGTCGCTTGTATGCGACGGTATGGGTGGCGTAAACGGCGGAGATGTCGCAAGCCATCTTTCTGCAGAAACAGTAGAAGAATATCTTGACAGCGAGCTTAACGAAAATCTTTCGGATGAAGAAATACTTCGATTGATAAATAACAGCTTTCAAAAGGCCAATTCAGCTGTTTGGCAAAAGGCTATTGAGACAAAAGAATACAGAGGAATGGGTACAACAGCTGTTCTTGCCGTAATCAGAGGGGATAAACTTCTGATTGGTCATATAGGTGACAGCAGAGCATATCTGTTCAGTGACGGCAATGTCAGACAAATCACAACTGATCATTCCTATGTTCAGAATCTTGTTAATCACGGTCAGCTTACTAAGGATGAGGCAAGATTTCATCCTCAAAAGAATATAATAACCAAGTCTCTCGGAGTTCATTCGTCCGTAGAGCCTGAAATTAATTCTTATGATTTAGAAGCAGGAGACAAGATAATAATTTGTACCGATGGATTAGGAGATTATTTGACCGATAAGGTATTAAACGAATATGTCGCTAATACCGATGATGACAAGCTGCCTGTAAAGCTTATTAACTTTGCACTTAGATGCGGCGGTGTAGATAATGTAACAGTTACAACAATAGTTATTGAAGGGTAAGGGATTATGGAAAACTATTTAGGCAAGAGATTAGACGGCAGATATGAGATTCATCAACTTCTCGGAGTTGGCGGAATGGCTTATGTTTACCGTGCTTATGATAATCAGGAGAACCGATGGGTAGCTATCAAAATACTTAAGGAAGAGTTTTCCGGTAATGCTGAATTTTTGAAAAGATTCAGAAATGAATCTAAAGCCATAGCTGTATTGAATCATCCTAATATAGTCAAGGTTTATGATGTCAGCTTCGGTGACAGAATTCAGTATATTGTCATGGAATATATCGATGGTATTACTCTGAAGGATTATATTTCTCACAACGGAGCACTTCCTTGGAAAGAAGCTCTTCATTTTACTACACAAATTCTTAAAGCTTTACAGCACGCTCACGGTAAAGGCATTGTTCACAGAGATATAAAGCCTCAAAATATTATGCTGCTTCAAAACGGAGCAATTAAAGTTACTGATTTTGGTATAGCACGCTTTTCTCAAAACGAAACGGCAACTGTAACCGACAAAGCTTTAGGTTCGGTTCATTAT
>CAVBOS010000250.1:0-2801 GCA_963597005.1 Lachnospiraceae bacterium | reverse complement strand
TCCAATCAGAATAGTTTTTGCCGCGCTGGGCTTTGTTTGCCTTGCACTTGGCACAATCGGTGTAGTCGTGCCGATTTTGCCGACTGTGCCGTTTTATATGGCGACGCTCTTTTGCTTTGCGAAAAGCTCCCAAAGACTGCACGACTGGTTTGTCGGAACGAAGCTTTACAAAAAGCATCTCGACAGCTTTGTGAAAGAGAGGTCAATGACGCTTCAGACAAAGTTTAAAATTATCGGAACTGTAACGGCGGTTATGCTTGTCGGATTTATTTGCATGAAAAATGTGCCGATAGGAAGAATTTGCCTTGCCGTCGTGTGGGTGTGTCATATTTTATATTTCTTCTTAAGGATTAAGACAATAAAGCCCGAGGAAGAAAAGTAGGAGGCCGAGTAAGTTTGGATAAAGTAGAAAAAAAGAGGAAAAAAGAGCAGTATGTTGTCGATGAAATGATTAGACTTTACTGCCGAAAGAATCATAAGGACGAATTTAAGAAAAACGGCAAGATGTGCGAAAAGTGCCAAGCTCTTGCCGATTACGCAAGAATGAGAAGCGAGAAGTGCCCGTTTATGGCGGAAAAGACCTTCTGCGCCAACTGCAAGGTGCATTGCTACAAGCCGCAAATGCGTGAGGAAATTCGCAAGGTCATGCGCTTTTCGGGCCCCAGAATGATTTTTTATCATCCGATACTCGCTTTTTGGCACTTAATTTGCTCTAAAAGAGAGAAGAAAAAACAGGAGGGAGGAAGCGACAAAAAATGATAAAGACAAGACTTGTGAGCCTATTGTCTCACGCTAAAAAATACATTGTGTTCGTCGTGCTGTGGCAGTGGATTTCGCTTTTTGCTCAGATTGCCGCCGTGTTCACAATAGCCGATTTGCTCGAAAAGGTTCTTTCGGCAAGCCTTGAGGGCGGTGCGATAATCCGCACGGCTGTCGTGCTTGCATTCGTGGTAGCGGTTCGGTTTATCTGCGAGAAATTAGGCGCAAAATCATCGTATCTCGCAAGCGCAGACGTCAAGCGCATACTTCGTGAGAAAATCTACGAGAAAATGCTCAGGCTCGGTGCGTCTTATAACGAACAGGTAGCTTCAAGCGAGGTGGTTCAGGTTTCAACGGAGGGCGTGGAACAGCTCGAAACCTACTTCGGAAAATACTTGCCACAGCTTTTTTACAGCTTGCTTGCGCCGATAACATTATTTGTCATTTTGAGCCGAGTGAGCCTCAAATCGAGCGTTGTGCTTTTAGTTTGCGTACCGCTTATTCCTATTTCAATCGTGGTCGTTCAGAAAATCGCCAAGCGCCTTTTAAACAGATATTGGAGCGTTTACACGGGACTGGGAGACAGTTTCCTCGAGAATTTACAGGGACTTACTACGCTCAAAATTTATCAGGCGGACGAGCAGAAGTCAAAGGAAATGGACATTCAGTCGCAGAGTTTTAGAAAAATCACAATGAAAGTGCTCACCATGCAGCTCAATTCCACAAGCGTTATGGATATCGTAGCCTACGGCGGTGCGGCTGTGGGAATGGCGGTTGCCGTGTCCGAATTTCTGAAGGGAAACATCACCTTGTCGGGAACGCTGTGCATCGTTTTGCTTGCGAGCGAATTTTTCCTGCCGCTTCGACTTCTCGGTTCATTCTTCCACATTGCAATGAACGGCATGGCGGCAAGCGACAAGATATTCAAAATCCTCGATTTGCCCGAACCGAAGTCTGGTGACAAAACCTTGCCCGAAGGAAAGCTTGATGTTTCCTTTAGTAATGTTCGTTTCTCTTATGAGGCAGACAGGGAAATTCTAAAGGGTATCGATTTGAAATTGCCAAGCGGAAGCTTCGTTTCGCTTGTCGGAGAATCGGGCTGCGGAAAGAGCACGATTGCGGGCATTTTGGCCGGCAAAAATCACGGCTTCATGGGTGAAATCACCGTAGGCGGAGTTAATCTTTCCGAGGTGAAAGAATCCGATTTGATGAAGAGGATTGTTCTTGTTCGTCACAACAGCTATATCTTCAAAGGAACGGTTGCAGATAACCTCAGAATGGCAAAGCCGAACGCAAGTAAAGAAGAAATGGAAAATGTTCTCGAAAAGGTAAATCTTCTTGGATTTTTGCAGACGCAGGACGGACTTAAAACCAAGCTTCTCGAAAAAGGAAGCAATCTTTCGGGCGGACAGTGCCAGAGACTTGTTATCGCAAGGGCACTTCTTCGAGATGACGCAGATATATTCATCTTTGATGAGGCGGCGTCGAATATCGATGTCGAGAGTGAGGAGCTGATTATGGAGGTTATTCACGAGCTCGCAAAGAGAAAGACCGTGCTTCTCATTTCTCACCGCCTTGCGAATGTCGTTTCGTCCGATATGATTTAATTCCTAAAGGACGGAGAGATTAAGGAAAGCGGCAGACACGACGATTTGATGAAAGAGAACGGCTCATACAAGCATTTGTACGATAGTCAGATGTCACTTGAAAACTGGGGAAGGGAGTAAAAGCGTGATGAATAAAAAGAATAATCAGAAAAAACGCAGAAGTGCCCTTTCCGTTATGGGCAGTTTAATCGGACTTGTGAAGCCGCTCATTCACATAATGGCGGCGGCAATCGTGCTTGGTACACTTGGCTATTTGTGCGCCGAATTTCTCACGGTTTTGGCGGCTCAGGGTATTGTGCATATTTTGTCGCAAAACGGACTTATCACATTGCAAAACTCTTGGCTTTCGGGCACATCTCTAAAAGCGATTTTAACCGTTATGATTATAATTGCGGTGCTAAGGGGCTTTTTGCACTACGCCGAGCAGTACTGCAA
>CAVBOS010000249.1:0-2804 GCA_963597005.1 Lachnospiraceae bacterium | reverse complement strand
TTACAGATCTCTTCATTCTCGATATTAAAGAGATTGACGATGAGAAACACAAGAGCCTTACCGGA
The DNA here is from genome assembly GCA_963597005.1 of Lachnospiraceae bacterium. Taxonomy (GTDB): domain Bacteria; phylum Bacillota; class Clostridia; order Oscillospirales; family Acutalibacteraceae; genus SIG603. The sequence continues at coordinate 2,739 of CAVBOS010000249.1, read as the reverse complement.
GCTACCAATAAGAATATCTTGGAGCTCGCTACCTATTTATCGAACAACAATAAGGCAATGTGGATAAGACATGTTCTTGTTCCGGGTCTTACGGACGATGAAGAAGGTTTGTACAAGCTGAAAGATTTTCTCGATACCCTCAAAACAGTTGAGAAGACTGAGATTCTTCCTTATCATACCCTTGGTGTGTATAAGTGGGAGAACTTAGGCATCAAGTATTCTCTTGAGGATACTCCGACTCCTACTGCTGAGGAAGTTAAAAAGGCTGAGAAAATCCTTGGAATAGAGTAAGACTTCAAGTATACACATATAAAAGCAAATGAACGGTAGTTTTCGCTACCGTTCATTTTGTTTTCCTGTAAAAATAATGGCGTATGGGAAACCATACGCCAATTTTGCTATTTGTTATTTAATTGTTATTTAAATTTTTACATAGAAGCAAGCTTTTCTTTGAATTCTTCCATGAGGTCGGGAATCTGAATGCTCTGCGGACATTCGATTGTACATGCACGGCAACCTATGCAGTCATCAGGACCGGCTTCAAGCTTTGCAATCTCCTCTTTGATGCCCCAGCCGTCTCCAATTTTAACCTTGTTGAAGAGAGCAAGAACAGCTGGAATATCAATTCCCATGGGACAGTTAGGTGTGCAGTAACGGCAAGCGGTACAAGGAATTGCAACAGAAGAATGGAATTTTTCGCATACATCGAGAAGGAACTTAACTTCATCATCTGTAAGTGCGGGCTTGTCGAATGTAGCGACATTGTCCTCGATCTGGTCGAGAGTAGACATACCGGAAAGAATGACCTGAATTCCCGGTAAGGACATCAGGAAACGAAGTGCCCATGAAGAAACGCTCATATCTGGCTCTTTTTCCTTGAGCATTGCGTTTGTCTCGTCGGTAAGAGATGAGAGTCTGCCGCCACGAATGGACTCCATGACAACTATCGGAATGTTCATGCCCTTAAGAATTTCGTACTCCTCTTTTGCCGTGCCATAGAGCCAGTCGAAATAGTTAAGCTGAATCTGAGCAAAATCCCAATCACGAAGCTCTGCGAATTTCTTTAAAACTGTGGGGGAAGCGTGAGAAGAGAAGCCGAGATTTTTGATTCTTCCTGCTTTCTTCTGCTCCTCGAAGTACTGAATGCATCCGCTGTCAATGTACTTGTCGGCTGAAGCGTCCATAACGGCATGAATGAGATAGAAGTCTACATGGTCGGTGTGGAGCTTCTTGAGCTGCTCCTCGAAGCAAGCCTTGTAGTCCTCGGTTGCATTGATGTTAAACTTTGTAGCAATCGTGAAGGAATCTCTTGGGTATCTGTCTACAAGTGCTTCACCGAGGAAATCCTCGCTCTTTTTTCCGTGATATACATAAGCTGTGTCAAAATATGTAATACCGTGAGAAACAGCGTAATCGATAATCTCTTCTGCTGCTTTGTAGTCAATCGGAGTTCCCTCGACATCTTTCTGTACCGGAAGTCGCATTGCACCCATTCCGAGAACGGAAACCTTTTGACCTTTGTAGTCTCTGTAAATCATATAAAAATCCTCCCTGTCATGTGCTTAATTAAGCACGTTTTTACAACTCTATACACACATTCTACACCTTAAAGTGGACTTTAAGTCAATAGCTTTACTTATTTATTTTCGTGTTTTTTCTTTTTTAATGCTTTTTCAAGCTCGTCAATCACGATTTCGAGTGCCTTTAAACGTGCATATTTTTTATCAACGGATTCAAGAACATACCAAGGCGCAAAGGAAGTGTTGGTTTTTGCAAGCATCTCATTGACGGCGTTCTCGTAAAGATCCCATTTTTCACGGTTTCTCCAGTCCTCGTCTGTGATTTTCCAGCGTTTTTCTGGAGTGTTCTGGCGGTCGGTGAAGCGTTCAAGCTGAGTCTTGTTGTCTATCTGAACCCAAAATTTGATAATAACGGCGCCCCAGTCGGAAAGCTCCTTTTCAAATTCGTTTATTTCATTGTATGCACGCTGCCAGTCGTTTTCCGAGCAGAAGCCTTCGAGCCTCTCGACCATGACTCTGCCGTACCATGTGCGGTCAAATATTGATATGTGGCCCGATTTCGGAAGTCTGTTCCAGAATCTCCAGAGGTAGTGTCTTGCTTTTTCTGCGGGCTCGGGGCTTGCAATCGGATGCACGATGTAGCCTCGAGGGTCAAGGGCTTGAGTGATTCGCTTGATGTTTCCGCCCTTTCCTGCGGCATCCCAGCCCTCATAGGCAATGATTACGGGGATTTTTGCGGCATAGATTTCATCGTGAAGCTCTCTGAGTCTATTTTGAAGAAGCTTAAGCTTTATCTTATAGTCTTCTTCAGTCACGGATTTATCAGCTAGACTGATATCAGACAGCTTAATCGTCTTACGCATGGGGAAAGAGTTTTGCAAAATCGGCACTGCAAGAGATTTGTTTTTGAGTGCCGTGTCTATTCCCTGATTCAGATATTGCAAAACGGCAAGTTCAGCTATTTTCTTGTCCTTTGCGTCAATAATATACCACGGGGCAGAAGGTCGGTTTGTATCGGTTATATAGTTCTCATAAACTTTGTAGCATTCGTCATAATGCTTGTTTTCCCATAAGTCGTCATCATTTACTTTCCACGACGATGTAGGGGATTCGAGAAGTGCTTTTAAGCGTTTCTTCTGTTCTTTTTTTGAAATTTGGAGAAAGAATTTCATGACGAGATAGCCGTTATCCGTTAGGGTTCTCTCGGCTGTGTTGATGC
>CAVBOS010000248.1:0-2812 GCA_963597005.1 Lachnospiraceae bacterium | reverse complement strand
CGTTTCATCAGTGCGGAACATTCCGTCACCGTTATAGCAAAAACCGAAACAGCCATCTATGTTGTTGAATGCAACCGTGACTACGAGGACTGCATGATAGAATGGAACCGTGAGATAACAAAAAGTTATCTTCTCGCTCAAAGCTGGGAGGTTCTCAAGCGTGGAGTCAACCCCGACGGAGACACATTCTACTATGAGTCCGACTTCACCGACAGAAAAGCTGAGCACATAGAACAGCTCGAAGGACTCGAGGATTCTCTTCCAAGCGGAGACAAACCTGCAAGAAAACCTGATTAAACATTATACAACGAAAAAAATCAGCCGCTCAAACGAACGGCTGATAATTTTTTATTCTTTTAACAATGAGAAAAGGAATTATTCCTCTGTCTTGTTCTCTTCAGAAGACTCCTCTTCCTCTGCTTCATCCTCATCCTTGATATCCTCAAGGTCGAAAACCATAAGTGCACCGCAGTTTGGGCACTTGAGTGAACCCTCGTCAAGAATAGAACCGCCAAGCTCGATTGTGTCGCCGCAATCAGGGCAAGTTACCTCAAAGTACTCGTCCTCATCGTCCCACTCCTCGAGATCGTCGTCATCGTCCTCGAAATCGTCGAAATCCTCATCCTCATCATCGATAGCGAAGTAGAACTCCTCTTCGAGATCGGAGAGATCCTCGTCAATCTCGTCTACCTGACCCTCAACCTCACCGAGAACCTCGGCTACGTCATCAAGGTCATTTGAAATATCGGAAAGAAGCTCACTTATCTTAATGAGAACCTTTCCTTCTTTTGTGCTTTCATCAATTCCGAGACCCTCGATAAGTCCCTTGATGTATGCTGCTTTTTCGGTATTGTTCATAGTGATATACCCCTTTCAGAAAATATATCGTCAACCGTAAGGCGTCAGGGCTTAAGCTCTGCCCATGTACTCGCCTGTTCTTGTATCGATCTGAATCTTCTCGCCCTCAGAAATGAAAAGCGGAACCTTAACGATAGCACCTGTCTCAAGTGTAGCAGGCTTTGTTGTGTTTGTAGCTGTGTTACCTGCTACGCCCGGCTCTGTCTCTGTGACAACGAGCTCAACAAAGTTAGGAATTGTAACGGAGAAAACCTTTCCCTTGTAGGAGAGAAGTGTGCAAGGATCGTTCTCCTTAACGAACTTGAAGTTCTCAGGAAGATTCTCTGCGCTGATTGGCTCCATCTCGTATGTCTCTGTATCCATGAAGTAGTAAAGATCACCGTCAGCATAGGAATACTCAACATCCTTACGCTCGATGAAAGCCTCAGGGAACTTAGCTGTCGGGTTGAAAGATGTCTCAGTAACAGCACCTGTTACGATATTCTTCATCTTTGTACGAACGAAAGCTGCGCCCTTACCCGGCTTAACATGCTGGAACTCAACAACCTGCATGAGCTTTCCCTCATACTCGAAAGTCTTGCCGTTTCTGAAATCACTGGCTGTAATCATATTATATTGCCTCCAAAAGTTTTAATTTCCAAAATAATAGTATTGTTCTAATATTTTACAGTATTTCACTGTATATTGCAAGAGCGAATTTACGCTTAGATAACCATAAGCTCCTTTGGTGAGCCTGTCATTGTCTTGCAGCCGTCCTCGGTAACAAGAAGCATATCCTCGATTCTTACGCCGAACTTGCCCGGAATGTAAATTCCCGGCTCATCGGTGATAACCATACCAGGCTGTGTCAAGGTCTCGTCAAGGCGAGAGAATCTCGGCCACTCGTGAATTTCAAAGCCTACTCCGTGACCCAAGCCGTGACCGAAATATCCCTTGTACTCGGGAACTGCGTCGATTATGTCTCTTGCGATTTTATCAACATCACAGCAGCGCATACCCGGCTTCAAAGCATCGATAACGGCAAGCTGAGCCTCCAATACCTTATTATAAAGAGCCTTCATCTCGTCTGTTGCATAGCCGAATGCGACTGTTCTTGTCATATCGGAATTGTAGCCCGCCTTCATAGCGCCCGTATCCATTGTTACGAAATCACCGGGAGCAAGCTTCTTGTCGCCCGGAACACCGTGCGGTCTTGATGAGTTTGTACCGAAAACAACGATAGGATCGAAAGCATTGCCCTCTGCTCCCAGTTTTCTCATGTGGAACTCAATCTCAAGAGCGATTTCTCTCTCGGTTACACCCTCTTTGAGGTAGCCAAGAATGTGCTTGAAGGTAGCGTCGGTGATAGCCTGAGCATCCTCCATCTTCTTGATTTCCTCGGGAGACTTAATCTGTCTCATCGCAATGCAAGCGTCGTCAAGCTGAGAATCAAGAACAGCCTTTACGCCGAAAGCGTCAAGCTCTTTTGCAAATCTTGCGGCAACGGCATAGGTAAGCTTCTGAGTCTCGAAAAGGACCTCTTTTGCTCCCGACTTCTTGATAACCTCGTTTACGCTCTCATAAAGGTTTGTGAACGGGCGAACCTCGCAGTATTTTGCCTGCTCTGCCGCAGCCTCGACATATCTTGAATCCTGAAAAAGGACAGCCTCGTCGCCTGTGATGACAAGCGCACCGTCAGAAGACGGGAACTCCGTCAAATATCTTCTGTTGTGCGGAGTATAGACAACAGCTGCTCTTTCAGGATGATTTTTTAAAAGTAATTCTCTGATTCTTTCAACAGGATTTTTCATTTTGTGTACCTCCCAAAACTCAATCGGAATTTTTCATGCCCTCACGGATTTTTGTCTCGTGCTTTCTTCTTAACTTGAAGCTCCAGCCGCTTTCAGGCTCAATCGGAGTCAATAGCACCGACTTCATTCCGCACAGATTGGCACCTATTATATCTGTATATATC
>CAVBOS010000247.1:0-2838 GCA_963597005.1 Lachnospiraceae bacterium | reverse complement strand
CTACTCAGGCAAGCAGTAAAAATTAACAAGATTACATCTTCCTAAACATACAATTGCAAAATACACAGCACACAAATCCCGACAAATCCGCAAAGATATGTCGGGATTTCACTTTGCCACCGAATTAACATATGTTTACATTTTGGTATATTAGTGATATTATATTTATTAATTTATTAGCACAATTGTGCTTGTGTTGTGACAGAAAAGGAGAAAGAATTATGAAGCCGATGCTTACGGTAATGCTTACGCATAATGATATGACGGTGATGAATGCCGCAGAGATTTTCGAAGCCTGCAAGGATTCAAAAGCAGAGTTTTGGGGATTTAAGGAGGAACCGCTTCCTCCCGATGATATGAAAAAGTTATACGACCGCATGAAAGAGTGCGGAAAGAAAACCTTTTTGGAGGTTGTCTGCTACGACGAGGAGAGCTGTCTTGAGGGCGTAAAAGTCGGATATGAGTGCGGAGTAGACTACCTTATGGGTACGGTTTTTTCTGATGAAATAAATGACTACTGCAAAGAACATGGTATGAAATATTTGCCGTTTGTCGGCAAGCTTTCCGAGAGACCGACTGTTCTTGAGGGTGATATTGATGAGATTATCGCCGAGGCTAAGTCCTACATCGCAAAGGGCGCATGGGGAATAGATCTTCTCGGCTACCGCTACACGGGTGACGCCGTGAAGCTTATCGACCGCCTTGTAAGCGAGCTTGACGCTCCTGTTTGCGTTGCGGGCAGTGTCGATTCTTTCGAGCGACTTGACGAAGTTAAGAAAATAAATCCGTGGTCATTCACTATAGGAAGCGCATTCTTCGATAAGAAATTCGGAGATGATTTCTCAGAACAAATAGACGTCGTTTGCGACTATATCGCAGAAGAGAAGTAATGATGGAAAAGCTTAATAAATATTTTCCGTATGAGTACGCAAAAAGCGCATACGATATTGACTACAAGAAGCTTTACGACAAGGGTTATCACGGAATAATTTTCGATGTTGACAACACGCTCGTTCATCACGGAGATGATGCCGACGAAAATGTCGAAAAGCTGTTTTCAGAGCTCAGAAAAATCGGGCTCGACACCGTTCTTCTCACGGACAACGATGAGGAACGTGTGAAACGCTTCAATGAAAAAATCGGCTCGAAATATATCTGCGATGCGAACAAGCCGAATCCCAAGTCCTATCTTCAGGCACTTGAGCTTCTTGGACTAAAAAAAGATGAGGCGGTTGTAATTGGAGACCGAATGTTCAAGGATATTCTGGGAGCGAACAACGCAGAAATCCCCTCGATAATGGTAAAATTCATCGATGACGGCTCAAAGTGGCTCGGCTGGGGAAGATACCTCGAATTTGTGCTGCTCTTTTTGTGGAGACACAGCAAATACTACGAAAGAATGGACGGAATAAGTATGTCTGACGGGAAATCATTCTCGAAAAACTTCAAAAGATTTTTAAAGCATGAGATTATGTTCGGTGATATCAACCCCACATGTTATGATATTGCCGTAAAAAAGGAAATATTCAAACGCCATGTGAAAAACATGACGGGTCACGAAAAGTTTCTCAAGGAGAGAAACGCCAAACCTCTGCCCGTGTTGATTTACAGAACAGAATCCGGTCTTATCAAGCGTGGCAAGGACATTGACCCCGAAACTCAGTACGGCAAGGCGGAGAACATCGCTATTGCATCGGGAAAACTGAACGGAGCGATAATCAAGCCGGGTGAGACCTTCTCTTTCTGGAAGCTTGTCGGCCCGATTACGGAGAGCCGCGGCTACAAAAAGGGCAGAGTTATTCAGCAGGGCAAGTTGATTGCCGACTTCGGCGGCGGACTCTGCAACCTCGGTAACACACTTCATCTTCTTGCGCTCCACAGTCCGCTTGACGTGACGGAAGCGCACTATCACAGTGATGCGCTTGCTCCTGACCACGGCGAGAGAGTGCCCATGAGCTCGGGAACTTCGGTAAACTATAACTTCGTTGATGTTCGCTTCAAGAACAACACCGACCAGAATTTTCAGGTGCTCGCATGGGTTGAGAACGAGACCCTCATCGCCGAGATAAGATGTGAACACGAGGTCGAGAACGACTACAAGATAACAGAAGACGATCACCGCTTTGTCAAGCAGAACGGAAAATATTTCCGACTCTCCAAGATTTACCGTGATGTCATCGACAAGAAAACTGGAAAGACCGTCTCGAGAAAGCTTATCAGAGACAACCACTCTCAGGTTATGTATGACTACGATCTCATTCCCAAGGAGCTTATCAAGGATAAATAAAATTGACGCAGTTCGTTTTCGGACTGCGTTTTTTGTGTATGTGTACTCAAATATCGATTAAAATAATAGCGAATAGCTATGAATTTTCTAAGGATAAATAGTATTTCTTTATCGGTAAAATAAATTTTATAAAATATAAAAATTTCACTTTTCTTTTCATCATCCGTTCTGTATAATCAAGTGCGGATGTTTTTTCATCCGTGTTAAATATCTGAAATATCTGCTTGAAATTACAAGCAGTCAAGAAAAATGAAAGAAGAGTAAACACATGACAGAACAACATTTTAATACCCCTGCGGAGGTCATCGACGCTACGCTTGAGGGCGGAAAGAGAAAGTCTCAGCTGCCGTTTGCAAAAATGGTGCTGCTTGGAATTATGGCAGGCGCATTTATTGCACTTGGTGGTGCTACGAGCAGTACTGCTGTTCACGCAATAACGAATGTGGGAATTTCCCGTGCGGTTGCGGGCTACATATTCCCTGTCGGACTTATGATGATAGTATTCGTCGGCGGCGAGCTTTTCACGGGTGACTGCCTCAGGTTATGGACGT
>CAVBOS010000246.1:0-2843 GCA_963597005.1 Lachnospiraceae bacterium | reverse complement strand
CGATTAAGCGTGCGAACGCACCCGCATTTTTCCATGTTGATGACGTTCAGGGCTTCGGAAAAATCAAAATTAATCTCAAGAAGCTCGGTATAGATATGATGACTATAAGCGGACATAAGGTTCACGCTCCCAAGGGAGTGGGTGCAATTTTCATATCGAAGAAAGCGAGAGTGAATCCGAGAGCGTTCGGCGGAAGTCAGCAAAAGCAGATAAGACCCGGAACAGAGCCTGTACCCGCAATTTGTGCGTTCGGTGAGGCGGTAAGGGTTTTGCCTGACGAAAAAGAGGAGCTTGCCTTAGTTACCGAAATTCGAGATAGACTTTTAAGCGGACTTAAGGAAATGCCGGATGTTGTCCTCAATTCCCGTGAGGACGCTCTGCCGTATATACTCAATTTCTCATGCGGCACGGTAAGAAGTGAGACGATGCTTCATTATCTAAGTGAAAAAGGTATTTTTGTTTCATCGGGTTCAGCCTGTTCAAAGGCAAAGCCGAGCCATGTTTTGGCGGCACTGGGCTACTCGAGCGACAGAATAGATTCTTCGATAAGAGTCAGTTTTTCACGCTATAACACACCCGAGGAAGCAGACGAATTTTTAAAAGCACTGCGAGAGGGACTTGATTCTCTCGCTCACAGATAGGAGAAAAAATGCAGGAAGTTATTTTATTAAAGCTTGGAGAGATTGTTCTCAAGGGTCAGAACAGAAGATCTTTTGAGGAAACTCTTTTAAAGAACATCAGAAGAAGAATTGCCCCAAAGGGTGAATATCAGATAAGCATTGCCCAGTCGACAATTTATGTCGAGCCGATGAGAGACGATTGCGACCTTGACGAAGCAGAGGACGCAATTTCAAAAGTTTTCGGCGTTGTTGCATATTCGAGAGCGTGCATCGTGCCGAAGGATTTGGCTGAAATTCAGAAGGCGGCGGTCGAGTATCTCGCAGACGAGCTCAATGCTGCCCGTGTTTTCAAGGTTGAGAGCAAGCGTGCCGATAAGAAATTCCCGTACAAATCACCTGAAATCTCTAACGAGGTCGGCGGCTACATTCTCGAGAATTATCCGCACATTGCAGTTGATGTTCATAATCCTGATGTCACTGTGCGTGTTGAAATAAGAGAAAAGGGAGCTTATATTCACTCAGACCCGAAGCCGGGCGCTGGCGGAATTCCTGTCGGAACGGGCGGAAAAGCTTCTATTCTCATAAGCGGCGGAATCGACAGCCCCGTTGCCGCATGGATGATGGCAAGAAGAGGCGTGGAGCTGACGGCAATTCACTTTGCAAGCCCACCATATACCTCTGAGAGAGCACAGGACAAGGTAGAGAGACTTCTCAAGAAGGTAAGCGAATATGCCGGAAGAATTCCCATGTATATCGTAAACTTCACTGAAATTCAGGAGAATATCCGTGACTATTGTCCCGAGGAGCTTTCGACTGTCATCATGAGAAGATTTATGATGAGAGTTGCCGAGAGAATCTCAAGAGAAGAGGAATGTCACGCAATCATCACAGGCGAGAGCCTTGGTCAGGTTGCTTCACAGACAATGCAGGCAATCGAGTGCACGGACGCATGTGCAAATCTTCCTGTTTTCAGACCGCTCATCGGTACGGATAAATCAGAAATTGTCAAGACTGCCCAGAGAATAGGCACATTTGATATTTCAATCGAGCCGTTCGAGGACTGCTGCACCGTATTCACACCGAGACACCCAAGAACCAAGCCAACAGTCAAGCTTCTCATGGGTGCGGAGAAAAATCTTGATGTAGACGGACTTGTCGAGAGATGCATGCAGACTTTGGAGCGCAAGTTTATCGATTACAGGAGGTAAATTATGACCTGCGAGATTATTTCAGTCGGCACCGAGCTTTTGCTCGGAAAGGTTGTGAACACCGATACCACGATTATTGCCAAGGAGCTTTCGGGAATAGGAATCGATTTGCTTTATGCCGCCACTATCGGCGACAATCCCGAGAGACTTAAAAAGGCTGTTGAGGACGCACTCGAGAGAAGTGATATTCTTATCACGACAGGCGGACTCGGCCCAACGGCTGACGACCTTACAAAGGAGACTGTGGCGGCGGCTTCTGGTAAGAAGCTTGAGTTTCATCAGGAATCATATGACAGACTTGTAGCGCAGTTCCCAGATAAGCCCATGAGTGAAAATATGGTCAAGCAGGTTTGGCTTCCGGAGGGCTGTGATGTACTTCTGAATGATAACGGTACCGCACCGGGATGCGTTTTCAAGACAGACAAGGGAAAGACAGTCATGATGTTCCCGGGCCCTCCCTCAGAGCTTGAGCCTATGCTCAAAAATTACGCAATACCGTATCTTTTGAGCGGCGACGAAGAAACCATAGTTTCTCATAACATTCATGTCTACGGCAAGGGTGAAGCACCTGTTGCTATGATTATCTCCGACCTTATGGACGGCGCAAACCCGACGGTTGCACCGTACGCAAAAGAGGGCGAGATGTTCGTCAGAGTCACGGCTAAAGCTCACAGCGAGGAAGAGGCTGACAAAATGATTGCTCCGATTGTCGATGAGATTAAGTCAAGACTCGGAAACTGCGTCTACAGCGTAGATGTAGAGTCTCTCGAGGAGCTTGTTGTCAAGGAACTTCTCGAAAAGGGAAAGACACTTGCTACCGCAGAATCATGCACGGGCGGACTTCTCGCAAAGAGAATCACCGATATTTCAGGCTCAAGTGCCGTATTTGAAACGGGCTGTGTGACCTACGCCAACTCAACCAAAGAAAAGCTGCTCGGCGTGAAGCACGAGACACTCGAGAAGTGGGGCGCCGTGAGCGAGCAGACCGCACGAGAGATGGCAGAGGGAATAGTAA
>CAVBOS010000245.1:0-2870 GCA_963597005.1 Lachnospiraceae bacterium | reverse complement strand
GTATATTTCGGTAAACCCTCGGGACTTATGGACCAGATGGCTTGTTCGGTCGGAAGTCTTGTTCACATCGACTTTGCCGATACGGAAAATCCAAAGGTAGAGAGTGTCAAGCTTGATTTGGATGCTTACGGCTACTCGCTTTGCATAACCGATACAAAGGGCTCGCATGCAGATTTAACAGCTGATTACGCTTCCATTCCGCTTGAAATGAAGTCTGTTGCAAACTTGTTCGGTCGAGAGGTTCTCGGTGACATTTCAAAAGAGTTTGTTCTCGAAAACGCAGCTAAGATTAGAGAGAAATGCGGCGACCGTGCATTTCTTCGTGCATATCATTATGCATGCGAAAATGAGCGAGTAGAAAAAGAGGTAGCGGCACTCAAGTTGCAGAACCTTGATGATTTCTTCTCGCTTGTCAAGAAGTCGGGAAATTCATCTTACAAGTTCCTCCAGAATGTTTACACAAGCAAGGATGTTGTTCATCAGAATTTGTCAGTTGCTCTTGCTGTCAGTGAGGCTGTTCTTGGAGACGAGGGCGCTTGCCGAGTCCACGGCGGCGGTTTCGCAGGTACGATTCAGGCGTTTGTGCCGAACAAGCATGTCGGTGAATACAAGAAAGCACTTGACAGTGTCTTTGGAGATAATTCGTGTGTTGTTATGAAAATCCGTAAGTACGGCGGAATTAAAGTTATTTAATCTGAGTCGAGAGGTGACATACATGATAGACGATTTGATTTATGAGCTTGTGCTTTATGCAGAAAAAAACGAGCTTGTTGCAGAAGAGGATGAGGTTTGTGTAACAAATGCTCTTCTTACGGTTTTTGAGCGTGACGACTATTTCCCGCAGAATAAGGTGAATGAGCCAAGAAAAATTCATTTGATTCTCGAGGATATGTTGGCTTATGCTGTGGAAAGCGGTATTCTTAACGAGCCTACAAATACCGAAAAGGATCTATTTGACACGAAAATCATGGGTGCGGTCACACCGTTTCCGTCTGTTGTGAGGACGAGATTTAAGGAGCTTTATTCGCTTTCTCCCGAGGAGGCTACCGACGATTACTATCGTTTTAGCAAGGCTACCAATTATATCCGTGAGGACAGAATCAAGAAGGATGAAAAATGGACTGTTGATTCTGAATACGGAAAGATTGACATCACAATCAACCTTTCTAAACCGGAGAAGGATCCCCGTGACATTGCGCTTGCGGGTAAGGTGAAAAAATCCGCTTATCCAGCTTGTCAGCTTTGTAAGGAAAATGAAGGATACGCTGGTACGCTTACTCACCCCGCTAGACAAAACCACAGGATAATTCCGATTAACCTTTTTGGCGAGAATTACTATCTTCAGTATTCGCCTTATGTTTATTACAACGAACACTGCATTGTTTTCAACGAAAAGCATGTGCCGATGGTAATTAACAGGGCAACGTTTGAGAAGCTTCTTGATTTTGTCACTCAGTTTCCGCATTATACAGTTGGCTCCAATGCAGATTTACCGATTGTCGGCGGATCTATTCTAAGCCACGACCATTTCCAGGGCGGAAGATATGTTTTTGCCATGGCAAAGGCTGAGTATGAGAAAGAGTTTACATTTGAAAAATATCCGAATGTAACTGTAGGTATACTTAATTGGCCTATGTCGGTAATTCGTCTTTCTTGCACTGATACCGAGGAGCTTGTGGCTGCAGCTGATACCGTTTTGACAAAGTGGAGAGCTTATTCTGACGAATCTGCATTTATATTTGCTGAAACAGACGGCGTTCCGCATAATACCGTTACTCCGATAGCAAGAAAGAGAAACGGTAAATTTGAGCTTGACTTGGTTCTTCGTAACAATATCACTACAGAAGAGAATCCGCTTGGCGTCTTTCATCCGCATGCTAAGCTTCACCATATAAAGAAAGAGAACATCGGCTTAATTGAGGTTATGGGTCTTGCGGTGCTTCCGGCACGACTGAAAAAAGAGATGCATGCACTCGAAAAAGCTTTGCTGAACGGTGAGAATCTTCGTGAAAACGAATTGACTGCTTCTCATGCCGATTGGGCAGAGGAGTGGGCTTCGCATTATGAACTGAACGAGGAGAACATCCACGGTATAGTTCAGGATGAAATCGGCAAGGTCTTTGTTGAAGTTCTTGAGGATGCCGGTGTGTTCAAGAGAACAAAAGAGGGCAAAGAGGCTTTTGACCGCTTTGTCAATACTCTTGACGATTAATATTTGAGTACACGGTATACACCCTTTTCTAATACCACCTTCCTTTGAAATTACCCGAGGCAACAGCTTCGGGTAATTTTCTTATGCAAAATAAGACAAAAACAAAACCGATGCACTTTATTCATGCATCGGTTTTGCGGTCAAATATTTAGGAAGTTCAGTCGTTCCAAGCGTTGATTTCTTTTCTCAGCCAGTTAACCCAATTTTCAATTCCTTCGCCTGTTTTTGCGCTTATGAAGAAAATTTCGCAGTTGGGATTAAGCTTCTTAATTCTCTCGACTACGGCAACGTCATCAAAATCAAAAACACATTTTGTGTCGATTTTGTTTATGAGAACGCAGTCGCTTATCGTGAACATAAGTGGATATTTAAGCGGCTTGTCATCGCCTTCGGGAACGGATAAAATCATGGCATTTTTTGATGCGCCCGTATCAAATTCAGCGGGACAAACAAGATTTCCGACGTTTTCGAGTACAACAAAATCAAAGTCTTTTGCGTCGAAGTTATCAAGTCCTTGCTTTGTCATGCCTGCATCGAGGTGACACATTCCGCCTGTGTGGAGCTGGATGGATTTTGCACCTGTCTCGGCTATTGTCTTTGCATCTACTTCGCTGTCAATGTCGGCTTCCATAACTCCGATTTTATATTCGTCCTTCAG
>CAVBOS010000244.1:0-2902 GCA_963597005.1 Lachnospiraceae bacterium | reverse complement strand
CCTTTATATATAGTGGACGATTGAGGCTCCGGTATTCCATACGCTCCCGATTTCATGTCATTCTCATTTTCATAAAAATGAAAGCTCATGTTCTTTCCGCTTACTACAGGCAACCATATATTCTTTTTGAGCTCTTTTAAAGGCAAAAAGAGCGAACGCAAATCAACCTCATTGTTTATTGGGTAATATAACATAATGTTATCGAATGGCAAAATGATTTTTGATTGCAAAATATTCTCACATATGACTTTTGACTTGAGTTCTACATCTTCTTTAGTCATATTATTTCTTAGATCAAGCATTTCACGCCGTAAAATTTTCTTATCCATCGAGATTTATTATCCTTTATTGATATATTTGTAAAAATATGATAATATTAACCGAACATTCAAATTAAACAAATCTACTTTGATTATATCACCCTAATGAAAGGCAGGCAATAATGAAAAGAGCGTTGATTGCAATGAGCGGCGGAGTCGATTCATCGGTAGCGGCTTATCTGATGCTTAAAGACGGATACGAATGTATCGGTGCAACAATGAAATTATATGATAACACTGACATAGGTGTATCAAGAAGCAGAACATGTTGTTCGGCTGACGATATTCAGGATGCACGAGGTGTCGCTTATAAGCTTGGCATACCTTACTATGTCTTTAATTTCAAAGATGATTTCAATGAAAAGGTTATTAAGAAATTCGTGGAATCATATGAAAACGGTGCAACGCCAAACCCTTGCATTGATTGTAACAGATATCTGAAATTTGAACGCATGTATACCCGTGCAAAGGAAATTGACTGCGATTACATCGTCACAGGTCATTATGCGAGAATAGAGGAGAAGGACGGAAGATTTCTTCTTAAAAAATCTCTTAATAAAGCAAAAGATCAAAGTTATGTGTTGTATGCAATGACGCAAGAAGAACTTGCACACACCAAATTTCCGTTAGGTGAAATAGCAGACAAATCAGCGGTCAGAGAGTTGGCTGAAAAAGCCGATCTTGCAAACGCCGAAAAACCTGACAGCCAAGATATTTGCTTTGTGCCTGACGGAGACTACGCTAAAGTGATTGAGCACTATACAGGAAAGTCTTACCCCAAGGGTGATTATATCGATACTGAAGGAAATGTCCTGGGTGAGCACAAAGGCATCATTCATTACACTATAGGTCAGAGGAGAGGACTGGGAATCGCGCTCGGCAAGCATATGTATGTGTGCGATAAAAATCCTGAAAATAACACTGTCACACTCGGAGACATAAGCGATTTAATGAAATCCGAAGTGAATATTGAATCATTTAACTGGATAATGTATGATAAGCCGCCAATATCTTTCAAAGCAACAGCAAAGCTGAGATACAACCAAAAGCAAGAGTATCCTTGCACTGTGTTTGTTGACGAGAACGACATCTCAAAAGTAAAGTTAATTCTGGACGAACCGCAAAAAGCCGTGGCTAAAGGACAAGCAGCGGTTTTGTATGACGGTGATTATGTAATCGGTGGCGGAACAATTTTATAATCAGCACAAAAAGAGCAACCATTAAAAATGATTGCTCTTTTAATTTTAGTATTCAATTTAAGGCAAGAAGCTTTTAGCCAAATCTCTGTTTCCAGTAACTACAGCAAGAATAAGCTTATATGTTTCGCCGGGATTGCGCAAAAAGTTTCGCTTAACCATTCTTGCTTGATAAAGGTCGGGAACATACAGAGTAAACTCCATAAGATCTTCGTCCCCTCCGGAAATATGGCAAGTGACATTATAACCACTGTCAACTTTTTTAATTTCTACTTTGTTTTCCTTTTCAATTTTTGCCTCAGATAGCATTTGTGCCGCCGCTTCAAGGGCTTTGTCACGAACAGACATAGGCAAGGCAACATCAAGATTCTCGGCAATCGCTTTTCCCGGAGTCTCTATCTTATAATAGGTAGATGAATTATTACTGATATCTGAAACTCGGCTTATGCAGCCTCTTGATTCAAGTGCCGAAATCGCATCCGCAACCTCAAAATAATTAGCAATAGCTTTTTGCTGACAAATATCAATAATATTTTCGGACGAGATAGGTGCTTTTACAGAATAGAGAATATAGCAGACAAGAATTCGTATGTCGCTGATATTTCTCAATCCACCCGGATCAATACCTCCGGAAAAAGCATGGTCTGTTTCATTTCTGTATGATTCGTTTTCGCCCTCATAGTAATCTTCGGTATCATTTTGAGTTGTATTTATAACAGTATTTGTGTTGTTATCAAAATCGGTGTTCATATAATCTTGTCCTAACATAAATATTCTCCCAAAAGCAGAATCTATTTTCAAGTTGTGGAAATACAGTAAAATATCCTAAAATTCTACTGTATCAGTCTTCTAAATTATATCACACTTTTTTAAATTTCAAAACAATTTTTACTTATTTTGTGATTATTTTATTTACCAAAACAATATTATGTGGTAAAATCAGTAATCAGGGCAGTCATTTAAGCTACTGCAAAAGCATACGCATCGGAAGAAGGGGTTAGCATAAAAAAGAAAAAAGAGTTTGTCGATTTCCGTTGGAAAGAATATAAGCCAAGATATTACAGAAGTGCATCTGAAGTGCCCGATACATTAAATATAAATCAGGACTACGACAGGAACGATTATGTTTCTTTTGTTCGCAAACCAAAAAATCCTATTTATCTTTCAGAAAAAGCGTCTGAAGACCCAAAGGTAATGAAGATGTGGGTTAGATTGCGCAGATCATCAGGAATTTTCTTAGTACTGGTCATTATATTAGCTGTTGTTATTCTTACAACTAACTATTATAAGGTAAAACAGCAAACAGAAGAGTTAAAATCCACTATGGCAGAAGAAACTTCGGAAGGCACTGTTAATCTCGGAAGCGAGGAAGCGGTTACCTACGAT
>CAVBOS010000243.1:0-2903 GCA_963597005.1 Lachnospiraceae bacterium | reverse complement strand
CCGAGCAGATACGGCATGAAGTACTCTGTCTGCTTATACCACCAGCACCAGTCATGCTGTACATCGAAGCCCCAGAGGTCTACCCAAATATTAATTCCGAGACGCTCAAACTGATATTTAAGCTCCTTGGTGGTGTCAGGCTGTTCCCACGGGCCCTGTCCGCAGCAGATAACCGCTTTCTTTGTGTTGTAAAGTCCGATGTATGGGTGGTCGGGACTCATGTTTCGCATATAGTCAACTGGTGAATTCTGATAGACAACCTCGTCCATGTAGCCGTCGAAGCCGTAGTCGGCAGTGTAAATTCCGCTAAGAGCAAGGCATCCGTCGAAGATGTCGGGGCGGCGCAGATAAAGATTAACCGCATGAGTTGCGCCGAGTGAGCAGCCGAACGGAATGACGCCCGGAGCTTTATCCCAGCCGTTTCTTTCCATTGCTCTTTGCTGTGCGAATGGGACAACCTCGTAGCAAAGGTAATTAATCCAATCCTCATAGCGTCTTGCACGCCAGTATGGGTCGCCGTTCTTGTCAGACCATGTTTCACGGTCGATTGTATCGACAGAAACAACAAATATTTCGCCGTTCTCAATCCAAGGAGAGAGAGTATCGGTCATTTTGAAGTTCTCGAAGTCGAAAAATCTTCCGTCCTGACATGGAATGAAAAGGACAGGTCTTCCCGCATGACCGTAAACCTTGATTTCCATATCACGATTCAGTGCGGGGCTGTAGTTCTTGTAGTAAGCTGTTTCCATTGAATACCTCTTATATATTTCAAATTGATAATTCTTTACGGTTCGTACATAAGCGTGCTCAGCGCGAACGGGATTTGCTTTTCCCAGCTTTCCTCGCTGTGCGGAGCATAGGGGATGATTCTCATCGTCACCATAATGTCCTTTGCCGTGAGCTTTGCGGCAAGCTTCGAGAAGCTTTTGAGAACACCGGGGTAATCTTTAGCTTCTTCGGTGCCGTAGTCCATGTAAATTACGGTGTCGTTTTTAATTTTACATTTGTTTACATACTCGTTTATTTGTTTCTCCACAAGCTCGACCGACGGAGAGAGCGCCGCACAGGCACCGAAAATATCGTTATGTTCAAGCACCGCATAAAGACTCATAAGTCCGCCCATGCTTGAACCCATGATGAATGTGTTCTCTCTGTTTGGGAAGGTGCGGAAGTTTGCGTTGATTTTCGGCATGAGCTCGTCAATTATCCAGTTCATTGTGATGTCGCCCCTTGCGTCTCTGTGGCCGTATTCGGGGTCTTCAAAAGTGAACGGAGTGTACTCTGAAAGTCTCTCGTTGTCGCTCGAGCGACTGCACTCAATCGCAACCACAATGAGCGGTGTGTCTGTGAAATCAAGATAATCACCCATGCGCCAGCTTCTGCCGTACGATGATTCTTCGTCAAAAAAAACATTCTGTCCGTCAAACATATATAGCACGGGATAGCTCTTGTATCTCTGGGCTTCATAGTCTGTCGGAAGATAAATATAAACCTTTCTTTCTTCCTCGCCAGTAATTGCGGGGTAATTTTCGGTCCAAATTTCTACCATAAAAATTCCTTTATCACTTTACTTTGCTAAGATATTTTATAATTATACTATTCTTAAGCCAAATAATCAAGCTTGAGATTTTCTCGGATTGGCTTTACAATAGAGTATATAGGCGATTTGTCGCCTTTTTATGAATGACATTTGAATAAAATCAGAAGAGGAGAAGCTTATGTCGGAATATTTACTTGTAATCGATATGCAAAACGACTTCATAGACGGAGCTCTTGGTACTGCCGAGGCGGTGAAGATTGTGCCTAAGGTTCTTGAAAAGGTGAAAGGCTTTGAGGGAAAAGTAATTTTCACAAGAGACACTCACGGCGATAATTACCTTGAAACCGAAGAGGGAAGAAATTTGCCCGTGAAACACTGCATAAAAGATACATTCGGCTGGCAGATTTGTGATAAGCTATTGCCATACTGCAAAAAGGTAATCGACAAGCCGACCTTCGCTTCAAGGGAACTGGGCGAATTTTTGGCAGACGAGGAGAAAAATGAGCATATTGAGAAAATTACGCTTGTCGGACTTTGCACGGATATATGCGTTATCTCGAACGCTTTGCTTGTAAAGGGATTTTTGCCGAATGCGAAAATAGCGGTTGATGCCGCTTGTTCGGCAGGTGTAACGCCAAAAAGCCACCAAACCGCTCTCGAAGCGATGAAAGCCTGTCAGATTGAAATTATCGGAGAATAATACTTAAAACAACAAATACAAGATGAAAAAAGAGACTGCAGCCGATTTGACTGCAGTCTTTACTTATTTCTTATTCTTTTTGTAGATGAAATAAAGTCCCTTGAGGAGAAGATTATCGTCATAGATAATCTCTCGGTCGCAGTAGGGGAGAATGACAGACGAAAGTCCGCCTGTTGCGACAACGTTAACGCTCTTGCCAAGCTCTTTTTCGACACGGCTTATCATTCCGTCAATGGCGGCGGCGTGTCCGATTGCGACACCCGAGCGCATACAATCAACGGTGTTTTTGCCGATGAGCGAAGCGGGTTCTTCAATGCTGATGCTGGGTAACTGAGCGGCATGAAGTGCAAGTGCTTCAAGCGAAGAATTTGGACCCGGCATAATCATACCACCGAGGTATTTTCCGCCTTTATCAACAACGCTTAAGGTGGTTGCTGTGCCCATGTCGATAACAACGGCTGGCAGTTCGTACTGCTCTGTTACAGCTACGGCATCAACAACGAGGTCGGAGCCAAGCTGAGCAGGGTTGTCGATGAGAATATTAAGTCCTGTTTTTATACCGGGGCCGACTACAAGCGGCGGCTTTCCGATGAAAAGCTTTATTGCTCTCTTTACATGACCTGTGACGGGAGGGACAACGGACGAAATGATACAGTCCGAGAT
>CAVBOS010000242.1:0-2904 GCA_963597005.1 Lachnospiraceae bacterium | reverse complement strand
CAGATATACACCATGGAGGAGCAGCCGGAGCCTTGGAAAGTTTATCTGGTGCGTAACCCGAAAAGTGCATCACAGAATTTAGAAAGCTGCCGTACTTTTGAAGCCGAGCTTCTTGCATATACAGATAATCTCCACAACTTAGAAAAGCGGCAGACGCTTATTTAGCTCTTGAATTGCTCAAATTTATCGAAAACAAATTCATTAAAAACTTTATAAGTTGAACTTTGCAGTGTAGATTTCTACGGTTATATCTTTTCCGACGAAAAATGAGGATACTAGTCTGCCGTCGTTGTATGGCAAATGCTGTGGAGTTCGCTTGAAATATGCATTTCACGACCTATATATGGACGCATATAAATGAAAAACCGCTGGGGATTTCTCCTCAGCGGTTATGTTATTCTCAAAGTCAGATAATTCAAATATGTGTTGAACTCTGGTGCCTTGTGTTAAAAGCCTCATGTAATATATTCCGTAGCCACTCTTCTGTTCAGAATAATCCGCAATTAGCTGTACTTCATCTTAATTTTCGAGACAAGTTAGGAGATTATTATGTGCTATCAGAGATAATGTACAATAAGTTGCGCAAAAAGGAAAAGGTGTAAAAGAAGACATAGTTTGCAGACTCTGGTAGAATGAAGCTGTGAGACAGCATTCTGAAAGACCAGCTATAAAAAGTCAAGAAAAAAATTTCCGCTTCTGTCTTCGTTTTTGACTTGACTTTTTATAGCTGGTCTTTCCGTAGTGAGACAGCATGCTTTGCGGGATGAAATAGAAAAACGGGATGTACTCAGCGCTACAAAACGTAGAGACTGAGTTGACCATTCTCTTTAAGATTATCAATGTTTTTTCGTCTTCATCTATCGAGGGAATAACCTGATATAATTTTATGGGGCAAGCATCAATTGCTTCCACTCTTTTGGAGCGTTTTGGCATATTTTCAACTGGCAAACATCCATAAAACGAAAAAGCCCGATGAGCAGCAGAATTTTTGAGCGCATCGGGCAGTCGCTATATCTGCACATTCGACAGCAAATGTGCTTTTTTCTATGCTTAATGTGATGTGCGTAATTTCAGCGGAAACGCGTAAATTCTTCGCAGAGTGGGACACTCTGCGAAAACACTGGTAAACTTAAAAGCACTATAAGTTTACCATATTCCAATCATGAAATCAATATCTTGGGATAAGATTAATGAATAATTTATGACTATTTTGTAGATTATCGATGCCGCTAATAATGTTTTTGCTCAATAAGGTGTTTTGTGCAGTCAAAGCAGCAGTCACAAATGATATACGTTTTCGCTAGAATAGGAGTATTCCGCAAGGAGAAATTTATTATCGGAGGTTATTAGCATGGCAAAAGGCGAAAACATTTTTAAGCGCCGAGACGGGCGCTGGGAGGCTCGGTATGTAAAAGGGCGAGAGCTGTCCGGAAAGATCAAATACGGTTTCTGCTACGGAAAAACATACCGTGAGGCAAAGGAAAAGGTGACGAAAGTAAAGGCGGAGCTTTTAAGCGGAAGGACACCGTCCGTGGTTACTTCAAAGCACCGCTTCTCGTATTATTGCGGCGAGTGGCTGCGGTTTAAGCGAGACGGTGTGCGGGAGTCTACCTACATTAAATATGAAGCTACACTGCGTAAGCACATTGAGCCGAAGCTCGGTGCATGCTTTCCGGCGGGGATAAACGACGCAGCGGTCGAGGAGTTTACGCACGAGCTTCTCACCGAGGATGGGCTGTCGGCAAAAACCGTGCAGGACATTCTGAGCGTTCTGCGCAGCGTTATGAAATATGCCTCAAAGCACTCGGCCGTGCCGTTTGCGCAGATAGACATCAGTTACCCCAAGGATGCGAAAAGAGAGACCCGTGTGCTGTCGCACAATGAGCAGGAGCGTTTCGCAAAGTATCTTCTCAGTGATATGGACAGCTGTAAATTCGGCGTTCTGCTCATGCTGCTCACGGGCATAAGGATCGGTGAGCTGTCGGCGCTCAAGTGGAAGGATATAAATATCGCCGAGAAGACCATACGCATAAGTGCAACGCTTCAGCGTCTGCGTGACACCGCCCCCGACGGCGTAAGCCGCACCAAAATTTTGATCGGCACACCGAAAAGCGGCACCTCCGTCCGCACCATTCCCATGACGGACTACACGGCGGGACTGTGCGAAAAAATGAAACGCTGCGACGAAGCATATATCCTGACCGGCACCGCCGACTATATGGAACCGAGAGCCCTCCAATACCGCATTGGCAAGTACACCAAGGCTTGCGGCTTGGAGGGCGTTCACGCACATACGCTGCGGCACACCTTTGCGACCCGTGCCGTTGAGGTCGGCTTTGAGATAAAATCTCTGTCCGAGGTGCTCGGTCACGCAAATACTGCTATCACGCTGGAGCGCTATGTTCACACGTCGATGGAGCTCAAACGAGCCAACATGAATAAGCTTGCGTCTATCGGATTCTGAGTTGCGCAGTCAGGCTTTTGTGTCACGTTGAGCATAAAACAGTTGAATTTCGCGGAAATCCAGTCATTTTTTCAGCTTTCCCGCAGAGTGTCCCACTCTGCGAAAACGACAATTACATACGGAAATAAATGGCAAATTGAGCAAGAAAAATTGGGCTATAGAGTTAACTTAACCAAAGTTACAACAAACAAAATATGCAATTAACGAAAGGAAGAGAAAATGAAGAGAGAAATAGGCGTATTGCTTGCATTTGCAATATTGTTATGCTGCATGGGAGGTTGCTCAGAGAAGGTAAATGATCCGTATTCGGCGGCATGTGAAAATGGATATGCAGGGTCGAAGGAAGAATGGATTGCAGCATTCGTTGGTGAAGAAATGAGTGAGGATGAGAACGAGCAGTCGGCGTTTGCCTTGGCTTGCGGCAAAGGCTACAAAGAAAG
>CAVBOS010000241.1:0-2926 GCA_963597005.1 Lachnospiraceae bacterium | reverse complement strand
GTATTAATATGGACTCTGTTAAGAAGCTCGGTCAGATTGTAAAAACCTCTGCAGAGATTACAGCTGACAGAGAGTGCATAGGTGCGGCAAAGCTTGTTGTGCTTTGCAATGCCCCCGAGGATAACCCGTTTATGGCGGGTGCATTCCACGGTGTAAGTGAACCCGACTGCGTTATAAATGTCGGCGTTTCCGGCCCGGGTGTTGTAAGAGCCGCTATTGCTAAGGCTTCCGACACAGATACTATCGACCAGATTGCAGACCTCATAAAGAAAACAGCGTTCAAGATAACAAGAATGGGACAGCTTGTAGCTATGGAGGCTTCAAACAGACTTTGTGTTCCTTACGGAATTGTTGACCTTTCTTTGGCGCCAACTCCGGCTGTCGGCGACAGTGTCGCATATATTCTTGAGGAGATGGGACTTGAAAAGTGCGGCGGCTTCGGAACTACCGCAACTCTTGCCATGCTCAATGATGCTGTCAAAAAGGGCGGAGTTATGGCTTCTTCTCATGTCGGCGGACTTTCGGGCGCATTTATCCCTGTTTCTGAGGACGCAGGTATGATTGCCGCCGCAAGAAGCGGAGCGCTCACGCTTAATAAGCTTGAAGCAATGACTTCAGTTTGCTCTGTAGGTCTTGATATGATAATTATCCCAGGCGACACAACTCCTGAGGTTATTTCCGGAATTATTGCCGACGAGGCTGCCATCGGAATGGTTAATACAAAGACAACTGCTTGCAGACTTATCCCCGCAATCGGCAAAAAGGCAGGCGAGGAGCTCAATTTTGGCGGACTTCTCGGCGGTGGCCCAATTATGGAGGTCAGCCCGTATTCACCGAAGAAGTTTATCGACAGAGGCGGAAGAATTCCTGCGCCTCTTCAGGCTCTCAAAAACTAAGATCATAAATATATATTTAAAGGAACGGTTCGCCGTTCCTTTTCTTTTTTGCGTATATAAAAACAAAATCCCCTAGGTGAAACCTAAGGGATTTTAAATAAAACTTGTATAATTATCAGAAATTGTTTTCGTTCATTCTCTGCATAGCCTTGAGAATGTTTGGCATAGCCTGCTTTTTACGGCTGACAATTCCCGGTAAGAATGCTACACCGTCGTTAATCTTTACTCCGAATGCATTTTCGATGATTTCCTCAATGCCGTCACCGACAAAAATAGCCTTTGACGAGCCAATCATAACATCCGTGAGGAGCATAACTATAATGTCCATCTTGGTCGTTTCCATAACCTGATCGAGATACGGTCTCATTCTGACGATGAGCTTCTCTGTATCCTCATCACCGATTACGCTGACCTGAGCAATACCGATTTTCTTGTTCTCTGAGTTGAATGTCTTGAAGTCTGCGTAGAAGATTTCTTCTTCTGTCTGATTGTCGTGGTTGCATCCAGCTCTGAACATTGATGTGGCAAATTCCTCGGGGTCGATTCCTGCGATAGCGGCAAGCTCATACGCTGTGTTCTTGTCGACAGGCGTGCAAGTTGGAGAGCGGAAGCAAAGTGTATCTGAAAGGATAGCCGCACAAAGAAGACCTGCTACCTTCGGCTCAATCTCGATGTGCTCTTCATGATACATCATTGTGATGATTGTCGCAGTACAGCCAAGGGGCATATTTCTGAAATTAATCGGCTGCATTGTCTGAATTGCTCCGATTCTGTGGTGGTCTATAACCTCGATTATCTCACAGCTCTCGATACCGTCAACAGCCTGAGAAGCCTCGTTGTGGTCTACCATGACAACCTTTTTGTCCTCGACATCAAGAAGATTTCTCTGGGAGAGAAGTCCGAGATAATTCTCGTTCTTATCGAGTACGGGGAAATAACGGATTCTCTGCTTTGTCATAATGCCCTTGACGTGAGATACGAGATCGTAGTCATGGAAATAAATGAGGTCGTGATCGCGCATAACCTGTCTTACGGGAATACTCTGATTTATAAGTCTTGCTACCGTGAAGGTATCGTACGGAGAAACAATGATTGTGCATCCGTTTGCGGCGGCAAGGTTTTTGATAAGCTTGGAGATTTGCTCACCATGAGAAAGGCAAACGATAAGCCACTCTGCACCTGCTTCGATAGCATTTAGCATTGCGCCCGAACGGTTACCCAAAATAACCATTGAGTGTTTTCCGACAAGCTGTGAAACGGTTTCATCGTTAGACGCACCAATGATGACGTTACCTTCGCTGAAAGCACGGTTCATATCGCCGACAATTAATTCACCTGAAAGTGTTTCAACAATGTTTTTGCATAAAACACCTGAATCGGAAAGTGAAGTCGAGCTATTCTGAGACATTGAGTTTCTCGCAACGTCTCCTCTTGTGAGAACGCCCACAAGCTTGCCGCCGTCAAGGACGGGAAGGGTAGGGACGGACTCTTTTTCCATTATCTGCCAAGCCTCATAGACGGAGGTTTCTCTGTCTATGCCCTGAGCGTGACGCATCTCAACATCCTTTGCTCTAGGCTCGAGTGTATCGGCGAACTGTGGCGCTTTAACCTTGAAGTAGTCAAGTACGAATTTTGTTTCTTCGTTTAGTCGGCCTGCTCTTTTTGCGACATATCTCAAATTTGTTGTCTTTCTTCTGAGGTACGCATAAGCAAGAGCCGAGCAGATGGAGTCTGTATCGGGATTCTTATGTCCGATAACAATTACTTCTTTTTGCATAATAAGCCCTTTCTGAAAGTCTTTATGTTATAATTATAACGGGATTTATAAATATTTGCAATAGATAACGGCTCTTGAAATATGTCAAAATCTCAAATATAATATATACAATATACCGATATTTAAACATCAAGGAGGTGTAATTTATGAACAGCTACGAAGAGGATTTGATTTTAGCGTGGAAAATAGCAGAAAAAGCAGCACTAAAGGGAGGGAAAACCTATTATGTCGGAGGCTGTGTGCGAGATATAAT
>CAVBOS010000240.1:0-2946 GCA_963597005.1 Lachnospiraceae bacterium | reverse complement strand
CAGGTGCTCTTGGCAGACTTAATACCGCACAGGGTTGGTCTAAGGGTTAAATAATTTATAAATTCGCTTATCAATAAGGAGGAAACAGGATATGGCAAAGACACTTGGATTTACTTATAAGGGAGTAGATTATACTCTCGAGTTCACAAGAAAGACAGTAGCAAGAATGGAGCAGGACGGTTTCGCAATCTCCGATATCGGAGAGAAGCCTATGACTCTTCTTCCTGAGTTATTCGCTGGCGCATTCAAGGCTAATCATCCGTTTATTCGCAAGGAGCTTGTAGACGAGATTTTCGGCAAGTTTACAAACAAGTCGGAGCTTATCGCTAAGCTTGCAGAGATGTATAACGAGCCGATAGCGGCGCTTGTGGAAGAGCCTGAGGAAGACGAGGGAAACATAGCTTGGACTCTGAATTGGTAAGCGACTCAGACGATCCGAAAGAAGAGAAAGGGGAAGACGAGTCTAATATCGATTCATCTTCCCTTTTAGCTTACACTAATACATTTAACAAGAGTTTTCCGTACTATCTTTCAATCGGAATGAGCTATGAAGAGTACTGGGAAAAGGACGCAGACTTAGTAAAAGCTTATCGCAAAGCGGATGAGTTTAGGCGAGAAAGAAAAAATCAGGAATTATGGTTGCAAGGCTTGTATGTCTACACTGCAATGGCTAATCTGTCGCCGATATTTCACGATTTTGCGAAAAAAGGAACTAAAGCAGAACCTTATCCCGATAAGCCGTATCCGATAACACCTAAGGAAGCAAGAGAAGAAAAAGAGAGAAAAGAACGGGAAAGATTCAATAGACTTATGTCTTATATGAAGAGAAAACAGGGACACTTAACGGAAGAGGAGGTGACGGAAGATGTCGATTAACATTGATGAATTAAGCGTAAAAATATCATCTGATGCCGACAAAGCTTCAAGTGGTCTTGACAGCTTGACGGGGTCTCTTGAAAAGCTTAAAAGCGGAGTAAACGGAGTTCAAAAGTTAAGCAACACAGCGAAGCAGATTGAAGCAATCGCAAACGCAGTTAATAAAATCGGCAGTGGTACGGGAGCGAAGATTACAGAGCTTGCAAACGGCTTGAAAGCGTTGTCGAGTGTTGGAAGCATTGGTAATATCTCTTCGAGCCTTAACAAAATAGCGGATGCCGTAGGCACTTTGCAGGGCAAAGATGTTTCTTCCATAACGAGACTGAGCACGAGCTTACAGTCTCTGAGCAGTTTGTCACTTCCTAATCTGTCTTCTGTCGGAAACGGATTAAAGAGCATTCAGACGGCAGTTGACTCACTCGGCACAGCTTCTGACGATAAGCTAGAGCAGACTTCAAACGCTATCAAGAAAATAGCTGAAGCTTCGAAGTCATTTTCAGGAATATCAAGCAGTGGCTTTTCATCCGTTGCAAGAACTTTAAAATCAATTCCTGAATTAACAAGCAATCTGAATGATGACAATGTAAACGCATTCGCCGATGCTTGCAAGAGAGTTTCGGATGCCGTGAAACCGCTGACAAGTGAACTTAACTCAGTTTCTCCCGCCGTAGCGACAATGATGTTAAAGCTGATGAGTACTTCCAACACGGAGAACACAGTGACAAGAGCAACCAATCTTTTAGAGGACGCTGTAGCAAGTCTGAAAGAAGAGCTGTTAGCACTTGTACCGGGTTTCGGAACGGTGCTATCAGTTGCGAAAACAATTACCGAAACATTCCAAAAGGTAATAAGAGGCGTTAAGTCTGTTATCAATGCCGTAAAAAATGTTTGGAATGTAGTTAAGAATATTTTCAACAAAATCAAGGAAGTGCTCAGCAAAATCGGAAGCGTTATCGGAAAGATAGGAAGCGTGTTCTATCAAGCGTTTGCTGGTATAGCGAGTGCGACAAAGACAGTTGTTACCTCGATTTACAAAACGGTATCAAAGCTTTTTAAAGGTTTCGGAAGCACAAGCGGACTGATAACGAATTTTACGGATTTGTATAATATCGCAAAAAGCTTTTATTCGTCTCTCACAAACATAGCAACGACGATTTACAACTTAACCAAAAGCTCAGGCGACTACGAAGAGATGATGAACATGTACGCCGTAGCAATGGGCAATGCCGCCGAAGCAGGTGTTGAGTACGCACAGGTGGTACAGGACGCACTCGGTATCAATGCCGCCGACTGGATGGAGAATGAAGCTATCTTCATGAACATTGTTCACGGTTACGGTGTAGCAAGTGACAGAGCGGCTGTTATCTCACAGCAGTTAACGCAGATAGGCTATGACTTGTCGTCCATATGGAACGAAGATGTTTCTACTGCAATGGAGAAGTTGCAATCAGGTATTGCGGGTGAAATCGAGCCGCTCAGAAGATGGGGCGTTGATTTATCACAGGCACGACTTGAACAGGAAGCGTTGACGTTAGGAATTAACGAGTCTGTATCTTCAATGACACAGGCGGAGAAAGCACAGCTTAGATACATTGCTATCTTCAATCAGGTATCCGAACAGGGTGTGCTTGGCGATATGGCTAAGACTATTAACTCTTCCGCTAACCAAATGAGAGTATTTGCGGCACAGATAGAGCTTGTCGGTAGGTCAATCGGTAATGTGCTTATTCCTATCATCAATCAGGTGTTACCGTATGTCACGGCACTTGTTAAGGCTATCCGAATGGTTGTCGATACAATAGCTGGATTTTTCGGATACACCTTGCCAACGGTCGGTGATTATTCGATAGGTTCTTCAATCGGCGATACAATCGGAGACTTGACAGACGATACTCAAGACTTGGCAGACGCTACAGGAAGTGCGGCAGAGAGTGCCGAAGAGTACAAGAACACAATTCTCGGAATTGATGAACTTAATGTACTCAATGACACGACAAGCAGTAGCTCAGGTGGCAGTGGTGGCGGTTCAGGCGGCAGCGGCGGTTCAGGCGGTAGTGGTTGGGATTTTGA
>CAVBOS010000239.1:0-2947 GCA_963597005.1 Lachnospiraceae bacterium | reverse complement strand
TTACTGCACAGAGTGCGGTGAAGAAATCAGCCGTGAAACAATTACTGTAGCTAAGCTTGGTCATAACTATGTTGTCACAGGCGAAGCCATAGAGCCTACTGAAACAACAAGCGGTCGCACAGAAGAAAAGACCTGTACGATCTGCGGAGATGTTATAGGCGGAGAGACTATTCCTATTAAAAACGGCGGCTTGAATGATGTAATAATAGTTCATCACCACACAGAAAGTGATCCCGTTATAGAAAATAAGGTTGATGCAACTTGTACGACAGACGGCTCTTATGATTCAGTTGTTTACTGTACAGAGTGTGGCGAAGAAATCAGCCGAACAACGGTTAAGGTTTCAAAGCTTGGTCATAACTATAAGGTAACATCAAGTGCTAAATCAGCTACTTGCACAGCAGACGGACATACAGAAGAAAAGACCTGTTCTGTTTGCGGTAATAAAATAGGCGGAGAAGTTATTAAAGCAAAAGGGCACAAAGCGGGAACAGCGGTTAAAGAAAATGTAGTTAGTGCTACTTGTTCCATGGAAGGCTCGTACGACTCGGTTGTCTATTGTACAGTGCGCAAGAAAGAAATCAGTCGTACTACAGTAAAAGTATCTAAACTTAGTCACACTTATAAAACTACGGTTGTCAGCCCTACCTACAAAGCCGGTGGATACACAATTCACAAGTGCACGGTTTGCGGAGCTTATTATTTGACAAATAAGACTTCTATGCTTAAGCTGTCAGCACCAAGTGTTTCTGTATCTAACAAATCCAGCGGCATACAGATAACATGGAATAAGGTAAGCGGAGCGACAAAATATGTTTTATATCGCGGAAGTACAGGTATAAAGACATTTTCGTCAACTGCTACTCTCTCCTATCTTGACACATCTGTTAAATCAAAAGACGGGTACAGATATACCTATAAAGTGGTTGCTTGTGTAGCTGATTCTTCCAAGCAGTATCAGACCGCATCTACTTCGAAAGTCATATATCGTTTAGTTTCTCCGACTATCAGCAAGGCATATAATTCGACAAGTAAAGCTATAACAGTTTCTTGGAAAAAACAAAGCGGAGTAACGGGATATCAGGTTCAGTACAGCAGAGCTACAAGCTTTTCATCTGCCACAACTCTTTATATTACTAAAAACACTACACTTTCCAAAAAGATAACAGGTTTGGTAAAAGGTAAGTATTATTATATAAGAGTGCGAACCTATAAAACCGTAAACGGAGTTAAGTATTATTCAGCGTGGACAACTTATTCCGGTAAGGTAAAGGTCAGTAAATAAATCATATTATAGACGGTACAAACTTTTAACGGTTTGTGCCGTCTATTTCTGTGAGTTTGACAATCTGGCTTTAATATCATATAATTATTCTGGTATTTTTATTTACCGCTTATATTATGTTGAAAGGTTGTTTTATGAAGTGAAAAAGAATAAAAGCTTTTTAGCTTTTGTCGTGCCATCTGTGCTGGGATTTGCCCTATCGGGTATATATACCATCGTAGACGGTTTTTTTATTGGCCAATGTTTGGGGGATAACGGTTTAGCCGCTGTTACTCTGGGCTTCCCTGTTTCATCGTTTATTCAATCTGTCGGAACAGGTCTTGGGCTCGCCGGAGCAATTCAGTTTGCTATTTTTAAAGCTCAAGAGAAGTTAAAAGATGAACATGAGTGCTTCACAAGTGCTACTATACTAATGATTTTTGTCAGTGTAGTATTGAGCATCTTGCTTTATTGCATTACCGAACCGCTTATACATTTGCTTGGAGCAAGCGGAGAGATATTTACAATGACCGTAGAATATGTTCATGTAATTGTTTACGGTACTGTTTTTCAGCTTTTGGCTACAGGCTTAGTGCCGTTTATAAGGAATATGGGCGGTGCTACTTTTGCAATGGTATCAATGATACTTGGATTTGTTGTTAATATCATACTTGATTATTTGTTTGTTTGGGTTTTGCCGTGGGGAATGCAAGGCGGTGCCGCCGCAACGGTAATCGGTCAGGCTGTAACCATGTTCTGCGCAGTCGGCTATTTTGTGCATAAGAAATACAAATTAAAGTTTTCAAATATTGGGAAGATGGTAAAGTTGTGGGCTAACATTTTCAAAGTCTCTCTCTCCCCTTTTGGTATGAGTTTTTCTCAACAGCTCACTCTTCTCATAATGAACAGATATTTGCTTGCTTATGGTGATTCTCAAGCTGTTGCGATTTATGGTTGTATAGATTATATTCTTTCAATCATATATTTCCTGATTCAAGGCGTCGGTGATGGAAGTCAGCCACTTATATCTGAGTGCTACGGCAAGTCTGATTTTGACGGAGTCCGTTCTATGAGAAAGAAAGCCTATGCTTTTGCCGAAGCCATAACTGCAGTTTGTTTGATACTTGTATTTGTATTTAGAAGTAAAATTGGAGTCCTTTTTGGTGCTTCTGCCGAGTCTAATGTCGGCGTAGCATATTACTTGCCCTGGTTCTTGGCAACTCTTCTTTTTCTTTGCTTTTCGCGTATTACTACTACCTATTTTTATGCGTCTGAGAAGACCGTGTTTTCTTATGTGCTTGTCTATGGAGAATCAGTGTTCACACTCCTCATGCTGTGTATTCTTCCCCGCTTTAATGGATTGACAGGAGTTTGGCTTTCAATGCCTCTGGCACAGCTGATTATTTTTATTATTGCATTCGTTTTGAAAAGTATAGCTGATAAAGATTTGAAAAAAGCCAATGAAATATCTTAAAATGCTTTACAAACGGCATATTTTGCATAAAACTATTGTTTAACAGTAAAGATAATGTTATTATGAATATTAATGAATTATCTTTGATTATTTAGAAAATAAACAGAGCCGAATTTAAATGTCGTTCGGCTCTGTTTTTACGGGGTATCACATGAAAAAAGAATGGTTAAATGCTATTAAAAAAACTGTAGAATATGACAGTAAGGAAT
>CAVBOS010000238.1:0-3011 GCA_963597005.1 Lachnospiraceae bacterium | reverse complement strand
AGCAGAAGTCTCTTCCGCTTTTTTTAACGGCACTCAAAAAATCCTTCGTGTAGGAGAAAAGATTATTACCTAAATAAATCGTTCCGTCCATATCGAGAACGAATACCTTTATATCGGAGAGTTTCTCTTTAATTGCATTTTCGTCTGACAGGCGGGCAGTTTCCTCTTCATAATCGGAAAGAGAATAGAAAAGCTCTAAATACTCCGCTTCAACATCCTCAAAAGGTACAAAATCGTAATTGAGCGATACGTTAATTTTCGGTTCTTGCTTATCTTTGTTTTCTCCGAGAAGTTCTCTTAAGTCGAAAAACATCAAATCGTTATCTATTTGCTTCAAAAGCTTTTGTTCGTCCGAATTTAAATCACTTCCGAGAAACTTCTCATAAATCAACGAGAGAAGAGCGTCCTCGTATTTTGAGTACTCCGACATTACGTTTTTGAGTGGTCTTGGCACATCGGACATATAAGCTTCGGACGCATCGTGAACGAGGCAGGCAAGCTGCATTCGTTTTGAAAGTCCTCGCATCCTTGCTTCTTTACAGCACAGAATGCAGTGGCTTCCGACAGAAAAGAATGTTTTGACCTGACCGTTTCCACGGCATGTGAGAGAAAGTGCGTGGGCAATGTCTCTAATATCTATAAGCTCCGCTTTCGGATTTACGGGGTCGATGTGCTTTCCCGTGTATGTTGTAATTTCGCTCATGTTAACCTCTTCTTGTATCCGTGACGTTTACGCCCTTTAAGAAAAGGTTTGTCATAAAGGTCGGATAGTTTTTAATCGTTCCCGAGACAACAAATAAATCCTTGTCGCCGCCAAGGCACTTCACTGCCTGAGCATTGTTCTGAACGATAATCTTAGCTTCGGTGATGTCGGAAAAGTGATAGGTGCTTACCCTTCCGAACGCCGTGCGGTATTTTATCTCGTCGCCGTCAACAGTAATTTTCCAAACGGCGGCACTTGCAAAAAGAGCAAAGCAGATTACCGCAAAGATGAGAAAAACAATTCCCGCAAAGACCGAAGAGCCTGTTATGAAATTAAGACCTACCGCTGAATCTACTATATTAAGAATAAAGAGAATAAGAAAGAAGTCACCGCCGATTGCCGAGAGAATGGAAAGAAGTCTGCTTTTTTTAAGCTCGTACTTATCGGGTATTAACTTTTGTGCCATAATCTTACCTCGCTTTCAATTTGCATCTTTTTTGTACTGTACAGTATATAACCTAATTGTTACCAAAATGATAACACAGAGGTACACTAAATGCAATTTTCAATAAGCGAAAAAAGAGAGAATTTATCGATGAAATTTGTTGACATTAAATTCTATCAATACTAAGATTAACTTGGCGGAGAAATGCTCCGCAAGCAATGTTTGGGAGGATTTTCACATGGCAAAAAAATTTGCTAAACTGACTGTCGAGAAGGATTTTAAAATATCCGAGATTGACAAAAGAATCTACGGCTCGTTCATCGAGCATTTAGGCAGAGCGGTCTACGGCGGCATCTGGCAGCCGAATCACTCGTCAGCTGACGAGGAAGGCTTCAGAAAGGATGTTATCGAGCTTGTAAAAGAGCTTGATATACCGATTGTGCGTTATCCCGGCGGAAATTTTGTATCTAATTTTTACTGGGAGGACAGCGTCGGTCCAAAGGAGCAAAGACCTAAGCGACTCGAGCTTGCATGGAGAAGCACCGAGCCGAATTTAGTCGGAATCAACGAGTTCGCTTCTTGGTGCAAGAAAGTCGGCACAGAGCCGATGCAGGCACTCAACCTCGGAACGAGGGGAATTGAGGCAGCTTGCAATTTGCTTGAGTACTGCAACATGCCGGCGGGCACAAAGTATGCTGATTTGCGTGTGGAGCACGGTTACAAGGAGCCGCACAACATAAAGGTTTGGAATCTCGGAAACGAGATGGACGGTCCCTGGCAGACGGGTCACAAGACCGCAGACGAGTACGGTCACTTAGCCGATGAAACGGCAAAGGCAATGAAGATAATCGATCCGAGCATCGAATTGGTGCTTTGCGGAAGCTCCTCGAGCAGTATGCCAACATTCCCGCAGTGGGAGGATACCGCACTTTCGTGGGCTTATGACAGTGTAGATTATATTTCACTTCATCAGTACTACGGCAACCGTTTCAATGATACGGAGAATTTCTTCGCTCAGAGTGATGATATGGATTACTTCATCAATACTGTCAAGGCAACCTGTGATTATGTCAAGGCAAAGAAACGCTCCAAGAAAACAATGAAGCTTTCCTTTGACGAATGGAATGTCTGGTTCCATGCAAACGAGGCTGATGACGATACAATGAAAAACCGTCCGTGGCAGATTGCACCGCATCTTTTAGAGGATCATTACGATTTTGAGGACGCAGTTTTGGTCGGACTTATGCTCATCACGCTCATGAAGCATTCTGACAGAGTGAAGATAGCTTGCATGGCTCAGCTTGTAAATGTCATCGCTCCGATTATGACGGAGGAGGAAGGCCCCGCATGGCGACAGACGATATATTACCCGCTTCTTCATGCGTCAAAGTACGGCAGAGGAATTGCACTTCAGCCAGTATTCACTTCATCCAAGCACGACACAAAGGATTTTTCTGATGTTACGGATGTTGTTTCCATACCTGTATGGAATTATGAAAAGGATGAGCTTACCGTTTTTGCGGTCAACAGAAGTGTAACTGACGATATCGTGATGGATATAGATTTGAGAAGCTTTGACGGCTACAAGGCGGTTGAGCATATTGCCCTTGAAAATGACGATATGAAGGCAGTGAATACGGCGGCTTCCGAGGCAGTCACACCTAAGACGGTGAACGAAAGAACTGTCCTTGACGGAAGCGAGTACAAGTCGTTGCTTACCAAGTCGAGCTGGAATGTTATCCGTTTCAAGAAGCAATAATTTTTACAGCAAAAACGCTCCGAAACAAAAATCGGAGCGTTTTGATTTATTGTCCGCCTTTAGGCATAACAAAACCCCTGGTTCTACCAGGGGTCAACAAAAAC
>CAVBOS010000237.1:0-3040 GCA_963597005.1 Lachnospiraceae bacterium | reverse complement strand
AGTAAAAGGTCTGTATACAGGTGCTGAAATCCAACACATACAGCTTATCAGGGTTGTCATTAAGCTCGCTCAAAAAGCTCTTTCTAATCTCACCGGGCTCAATAACCCTGCTATATTTATCATGACCGTAATCCCAAGAATAGTAATATGTATCATATACCATAGTGCGGTACTGCTCATCGTCCATATCGGACCAGCTTACATCGGGCAAATAGCTTGGAACTCTAAATACTGCCACCGCTACTGCAGCCGCACACAGCGCATAATCGATTTGTTTTTTAGAAAAACGAGCCTCAAAGAAATATGCAACAAGAACTGCCGCACTGAACAAAATGCCAAATTCCACTCTGTAAACATTTCTGTTAACAGCATAAAAATGGCAAAGCAAAATGACAGCAATCAAAGCCGAAGAAATCGGCGCCCAGCTTTTTTTCCAGTTTGCCAGAATACAAAGCACGCCGAGAATCATACAGCATAGAGTAATAGGATAGCGAAGCTGTCTGTATTTAATTGACCGCAAAGCGTCTATAACAGTCGTATGTCTGTTATTTCTGCACTCTCTTACTATATCGAGAACCTGCTGTAATTTTTCAACAGTGAAAAATTCAGAATCCGCAAAATCCCAGTTGAGAATCATCTCATAATCGTTTTGACTGACTCCGATTGCTTCAAATTTCTCAGGGCACTCGGTGTAACCCGGAAAATAGTAATCAAGTATCTGCGAACGCACTATCGAAAACTCTCGATAATAGCTGTAGTCGCTGTTTTTCGTATAGGATAATTCATTGATTTCTCCACACAGGAAAACCACAGCCAAAAGTATAGCCCCCGGTAACCATACACCGAGAGACACTCTTTTAAAGCCCCATTTTTCGGCACAAAGCACCCTGATGCTTTCGTATATAACAATTACGCCCGCAAAAAGCACAGCGATATAAAATGCCTTTTGCCGAACCAAAGCGCCGCTTATTGCAAGCAGTGCGCCGAATATACATACGATATACTTTCTCCTATAAAATAAACCGTAAATCAATAGTAGTAAACCGCCCATAGATGCCGCCACAGCCGTTTTTGTGAATTGTGGCAAAATATATAAATCCTGAGCAGTAAACGCAGTAAGTGTAACTACTGAAAAAACAGCCGCTCCCATATTCAGCCTGTGCGAAAAAACATAAGTTATGGCAATATAGGAGCAAAAACACAAGAACACCTGAGCTATAAAATACCAACTGATATCGGTATTTAACCGATAAAAAAGCGTCAGCACTTCGCCCAAAATAACATTCGAAAACATAATATGGGCATCCGGCTCTCCCGTATAGGCGCCGGATGCAACCATTTCCATGATGAAGTCATCAGAAACTTCATATTTGATATTACAAAACAGTAAAACGCACACACACAGCAAAAGCTGTCCTATCGACAAGCTGAGAAAAAGTACTCTACGGCGACGTTCTAAAATCTGTTCTTCACCGATTTCCATTTAAACCCCTTTTCTGCGAATGATAAAATCAGCGGTTACCGTACATTTTCTGATAGTAATCCTGATATTCACCGGAGATAATGTTCTCCCACCAAGGCTTATTCTCCAAGTACCACTTGATAGTCTTCTTTATGCCGTCCTCAAACTTTGTCTCAGGAAGCCAACCAAGCTCCGAATGAATCTTTGTAGGATCGATAGCATAGCGCATATCGTGTCCTTTTCGATCGGTTACGTGAGTAATGAGACTCTCGGGCTTCCCGAGCTCTTTACAAATCAGCTTAACGATATCAATATTTCTCATTTCGTTGTGTCCGCCGATATTATAAACCTCTCCTACACGACCATTATGGATAATCAGGTCAATTGCCTTGCAGTGGTCTTCCACATAAAGCCAATCTCTTACATTGAGTCCCTCGCCGTAGACAGGAAGCGGCTTATCAGCCAAAGCATTCGCAATCATCAGCGGAATAAGTTTTTCAGGAAAATGATACGGGCCGTAGTTGTTGGAGCAACGGCTTATGGTTACGGGCAAGCCGTAAGTTCTGTTATAAGCCTGAACCAACAAATCAGCAGAAGCCTTTGAGCTTGAATACGGTGAGCTTGTGTGAATCGGAGTAGTCTCCGTGAAGAACAAGTCAGGTCGGTCAAGCGGCAAATCACCGTATACTTCGTCAGTAGAAACCTGATGATAGCGTGTTATGCCGTACTTTCTGCATGCATCCATAAGCACTGCTGTGCCGAGAATGTTAGTCTGAAGGAATACCTCCGGATTTTCGATAGAACGGTCAACATGGCTTTCAGCAGCAAAATTAACAACGATGTCAGGCTTTTCCTCTTCAAAAAGAGAATAAATCGCATCTCTGTCACATATATCGGTTTTGCTGAAGCAGAAATTTTCTTTCTTCATCAGCGGCTCAAGTGTGAATAAATTTCCGGCGTATGTAAGCTTATCAACACAAATAAAGCGATAATCGGGATATTTCTCCGTCATGTAAAAAAGGAAATTCGAGCCGATAAAACCCGCTCCGCCTGTTACAATAATATTCATATAAGTACCACTCTAAATAAATTACTTTCTGACAAAGCCTCTTACCTTGCCTTCCGCTACCGTACGCAGATGATCTCCGTAAGGAGACTTTCCGTACTTTTGAGCGGTATTTAAAATATCCTCACGGGAAATCCAGTCAAAACGATAAGCAATTTCCTCGGGAACAGAAATCTTTATGCCCTGTCGCTTTTCAATCATGCGAATGAAGTCAGCGGCATCGGAAAGACTTTCCACTGTGCCCGTATCGAGCCAAGCAAATCCTCTACCAAAAAGCTCAACCGAGAGTTTTCCGTCATTTAGATACATCTCGTTAAGTGATGTTATCTCAAGCTCTCCACGCTCAGACTTCTTAACCTGCTTCGCAAGCTTTGCAACGCCCTTCGGATAGAAATAAAGTCCCGTAATAGCATAATTGCTCTTAGGATTTTTCGGCTTTTCCACAACGCTTACAACCTTGCCGTTTTCGTCAAACTCAACAACACCGAATCTCTCGGGGTCACTGACATAAT
>CAVBOS010000236.1:0-3057 GCA_963597005.1 Lachnospiraceae bacterium | reverse complement strand
CTACGGGCGTTCCGCCCTGAAAATGCTTCGCATTTTCGGTTAAGCTTCCAAGCCTATCCTTTTTATTTTCGCTTCGCTCTGCTTTTCTTTATTTCTCTTCTACTTCACTTTTCTCTCGTGGGCTCCGCCCACACCCGTTCGCTTTTTGTAAAAAGCGAGGCAAAAACTTTTGTGTTTTTATCTATTAATTATCTCCGGGTAAGTATCTTTCAAGTGGCAAAATGCGCCTATCAAATTTCCCTCGTTTTGAAATTTACTCAATACTATTTCTGATTTCGGCAGGCTTACTCCGTTTAAATTATAGAACTCTTCATGACTTTTTTCAAGATATTCCATGAGTATCGGTTGTCTGCTTATACCGCCGCTTATCGATATTCTCTCGGGTGCATACACGCACTGCAAATTGAATATCATCGCTACAAAAAAGTCGCAGAACTCTTTCAATATTCTGAGTGCGTCTTCATCTCCTCTGTTTGCGTACTCGAAAAATTCCTTTCCGCTCATATCGTCTACGCCCTTTAGCTTTGCGAGCCTTGTACCGAGTGCAATTCTACCGTTATGGCTTGCCCATGTTTTCGAGAACTTGTCTGTTGCGTAATCGGTATAAATATAACTGAATTCTCCCGAGGTTGAATTCTTTCCTCTTAATATTTCACCTTTGTAAAGGATTCCCCCTCCGACTCCGCTTCCGAGATTAATTGCTACGGCATAGTCGACATCATTGAGGCTTCCGTATCTTCCCTCTGCCAAAGCTCCGCAGTTTCCGTCGTTTTCAAGTGCGACAGGCACGGGAAACACGCTCTGAAAAAGTGGCAAGAGCTTAATTCCCTTTGTGTAACTTTTGAGTCCTCCGTCAAAGCAATAGCCGTCCTTTACGTCAAGCGTTGCGGTAAAGCTTATACCGACTCCAAGAGTATCCTTGCCGATTTCTTCATATATTTTCCGATAGCACGAGAGTAAATTTTCCATAGCGTCTCTCGGCGTCGGCATACTTCCGAGGTTCTCGAGACTGATTTCGTCTTTTGAATTTAAGCTAACGACTCCGTATTTTATCGAAGTACCGCCGACGTCAATCGTGAGATATTTTCTCATTTTATCAGTATTTGATATCATTATCGAGCACCTCTGCGCCTGTTTCTATGACGCGCTTATACCAATAGAACGATTTCTTTTTAATTCGTGCCAAATCGAGCAAATCGTCCTTTGTGCGGTTGACGTAGACGAATCCGTAACGCTTTCTTACTTCTTTGTGAGAAGAAAGAAAATCGAACGGTGACCATGCAAGATAACCCATCAATTCGACATTATCGTCAAAAACTGACTTTTTAATTGCTTCGATATGCTTTTTATGATAGTCGATTCTGATATCGTCGTACACCTTGCCGTCAACCAACGCATCGTCCGTTCCTATACCGTTCTCCACGATGAAAAACGGTTTACGGTAGCGGTCATACATTTGTTTCAGGCAATAGCGAAGACCCATGGGGTCAATCTGCCAGCCCCACTCATTTGCTTTAAGATGCGGATTTGAAACACTTTCAGAATTGAACATTAATTTATATTCAAGCTCAGCCGTTGTCATATTTTCTTGATTTTCTGGTGCTTTAGCCACGGCAGACTGATAGTAGCTTATGGCGAGATAATCAAGCATATCGGCAGCCTTTTTCATGATTTCTTTATCTTCCGTCGGCAACTCGGAATTGACCCCTTGATTTTTCAAAAAGCTTTTATAGAACGGCGGATAATCACCGCTTGTCATGATATCCGTGAAAAGAAGATTTTTCATTTTATCGCAAAAATCCGCGGCAAAAATATCCTCAGGCGAGCTTGTCAGCGGATAGACGGGAGTTTCTGCAATCATACCGCCGACTAAAGCATTTGGATCTGCTTTTTTAATTTCAAGCACCGCTCTTGCGTGGGCGAGCTGGGTATGGTGCACCATTCTCTCATGGAACTCGCTCTCACTCATTCCGTTCGGTCTTTCTGCGCCCGCAACGAGGTGTCCCCAAGTACAGAGGTTAATTTCATTATAGGTTATATAATATTTCACTTTGCCTTTGAGACGGTTTGCTATATCCCTGACATGGTCGGCATAAATATCGATAACTCTTCTGTCAAAAAATCCGTTATATTTTCTGAAAAGCACATCGGGCATATCGAAATGCACAAGCGACACGACAGGCTCGATTCCCACATCAAGCATGGTATCGACGACATCCTCATAGAATGCGATGCCCTTTTCATTCATTTTACCGTCGTCGGACGGGTGTGTTCTCGACCAGACCACCGAGAAACGGCAGGCTTTAAAGCCCATTTCATGCATGAGTGCTATATCCTCTTTATATCGGTGATAGTGGTCGGAAGCGACGTCCGTCGAGCTTGCGACAGGCTCTGTACCGATTTCTGGGAGCACCTCAAGAGTATCATAAACATTTAGACTTTTTCCGTCCTCGAGGTAGCCGCCCTCAGCCTGCACATTGCTGATTGCCGCACCCCAAAGAAATTTATCCGATATTTTCATCTCACACCTCACAAGATTAATCATAATGAATTATGTACGATTAATAGTTAGCTTAGAACGATTTTTGACTGATTTTAATTTTCTTTTGAGAAAAACAGAATATTTTCTTATTTAACTTTGTGCTTTAGGGTCGGCTTGTCGACTTAACTACGGGCGTTCCGTCCTGAAAATGCTTCGCATTTTCGGTTAAGCTTCCAAGCCTTTCTTTTTTATTTTCGCTTCGCTCCGCTTTTCTTTATTTCTCTTCTGCTTCGCTTTTCTCTCGTGGGCTCCGCCCACACCCGTTCGCTTTTTGTAAAAAGCGAAACCAAAAACTTTTTGTTTTTATTTCTTTGCGTTCGATATTTCTCTTTGTGCAAATCAGTCGGCACGGAAAATGCCCGTCTGCGAATGCTTCGCATTCTTGACGTATTTTCCGTTGCCTTTCCTTTTATTTTCGCTTCGCTCTGCTTTTCTTTATTTCTCTTCTGCTCCACTTTTTTCTCGTGGGCTCCGCCCACACCCGTTCGCTTTTTGTAAAAAGCGAAACCAAAAAC
>CAVBOS010000235.1:0-3081 GCA_963597005.1 Lachnospiraceae bacterium | reverse complement strand
ACATAGACATTTGTTAGTTATTTATTTAAAATAATATACAGTGAATAAATTTATTGAGCAAAGTGCTGTATGTGTTTGTTTCTTATAAGGAACTAAGACGGCAGTGTTGAAAGGTGTGATGGTTACGAAAATAACGGAAATTAATATCAGAGACCCGTATATTCTGCCGCATGACGGTAATTATTACCTGTACGGAACGAGAAGCGAAACCTGTTGGGGTGAGGCAGACGGTTTTGACTGCTATGTAAGTGATGATTTTGAAAACTGGGACGGGCCGACAGAAATTTTCCATCGCCCCGACGGATTTTCCGCCAATCAAAATTACTGGGCACCCGAATGCATTTATCTTGACAATGAGTTTTATCTTGTGACAACATTCGGCTTTTCGGACAGAAAAAAGGGTATCTATGTGCTTAAGTCAGAGAATCCGACAGGGCCGTTCGAGCTTTACAGTGAAAGAATTACGCCTGAAAATTGGTCGTGCATAGACGGTACAGTCTATTTTCACGAGAGTAGACCGTATCTGATTTTTTCACATTCCTTTGAGGATAGTCCGAACGGAGATATGTGCATTTTGGAAATGTCGGGCGATTTAAAAAATGCGATAGGCGAGCCTAAGCTGTTATTCTCTGCGGCTGAGGCGAAGTGGGCAATGCCTGTACCGTTTGCCAAGGCTGAGTTTGGAATGGACGGGGATGTGTATTTCACGGACGGCCCAAGCCTAATGAAAATGAGTGACGGCAAGCTGTATATGACATGGTCAAGCTGGAGTGAGTGCGGATATGCTGTCGGTGTGGCGGTTTCCGAAAGCGGTGATCCGTGCGGTGAATGGAAACAGCTTGATACTCCGCTGTTCCCTGAAAACGGCGGTCACGGAATGCTGTTTAAAGATACGGACAATATTAAATTTACTTTGCATTTTCCTAACGATAAATATAAAGAAAGACCGATTATCAGAAAAGTTTTCCTGAATGACGGAAAGCTTATTTTGGAGGAAGAATAATGTTAGAACAAAAATGGAATAACGATTGGAAATTTTGGTTGGATAAGGATTCCTTTGCACTTGTTTGGAATATCCCCGAGAACGCAAGAGACATCACATTGCCACATGACGCAATGATTGAGAGTCCCGCAAATCCGAACAGCCCAAACGGCGGTAATACAGGCTTCCGTGACGGTGATGTTTACACATATGTTAAAAAGCTTTATGTTCCGAAGGAAGCTAAGGGCAAGATAATCACTCTTAAATTCGAGGGCGTTTACATGAATGCTTTCGTTTATGTGAACGGTCAGTTTACGGCTAAGAGCCCGTTTGGTTACACCACATTTTTTGCACCACTCTCGGATTTGCTTAAATATGGCGAGGAGAACGAAATCAGAGTTCAGGTTCGTGCCGGTGCAATGACAAACAGCCGTTGGTATTCGGGTGCGGGTATCTACCGTGATGTATATCTTCTTGAGTCTGAGCCTGTGTATATTATGCCTGAGGGAGTTCAGATTAAGACGGAGAATATTGACGGTGACTATGCCGTTCTTAAAATTGCTTCCGAGCTTGAAAACAAAACTTCTGCGTCTAAGAGCACGATTCTCGAGACTATTATTAAGGATAAAGACGGAAATGTTGTTGCCAAGGAGAAATCTCACATTGTTCTGTTCGGCGGAGAGTCAAGAACAGTTAAGCA
Source organism: Lachnospiraceae bacterium (assembly GCA_963597005.1). Taxonomy (GTDB): domain Bacteria; phylum Bacillota; class Clostridia; order Oscillospirales; family Acutalibacteraceae; genus SIG603. The sequence goes on along the minus strand of CAVBOS010000235.1, from coordinate 1,399 downwards.
GAGAGTTACTGTAGAGAATCCTAAGCTTTGGAGCGCCGAAACACCGTACCTTTATAATTATGAAGTTAAGCTTTATGCAAACGATGAGGAAGAGAAGGTTCTTGACGAAGCTGTCGGCTCGGTCGGTATCCGTACACTTGCCGTTGATGCTAAAAGAGGCTTCAGAGTGAACGGCGAGACGGTCAATTTGCGTGGTGCTTGCATTCACCATGACAGCGGAGTTCTCGGTGCGGCTACCTATGAGGACGCTCAGTACCGTCAGGTTTTAAAGTTAAAAGAAGCAGGCTTCAACGCTATTCGTATGTCGCATCATCCTATGGCTCCCGCAATGCTCCGTGCTTGTGATGAAATCGGAATGTACGTAATGGACGAAACCTTTGATATGTGGAACCGCTTGAAGTCGGGTTATGACTACGGTCTGTATTTTAATGAGTGGTGGGAGAAGGATGTTACCGCAATGGTAAGAAAGGACTTCAATCATCCGTGCGTTATTCTTTATTCAATAGGAAATGAAATTCCTGAAATCGGAACAGACAAGGGCGCAAAGACATGTCAGGAATTAAGCGACAAAATTCATTCTCTCGATGATACAAGATATACTCTTGCATCAATTAACGGTGTGTTTGCAGCTGGTGACGCTGTTGATGAAATTGTAGCTGACGTTGTTGCTGATTTGAGTGCAGAGGGCAAGATTGAAGGTAACGTAAACGACTTTATGACGATTATGGATGCTCATCTTGATAAAATTGTTGTGCATAAGGCAATCAGCGAGCGCCTCGAAAAAGCATGTGCGGGTGTGGATATTGCAGGATACAACTATATGACCGCACGTTATGAAAAGGATGCTGTCGATTATCCGAACCGTGTTATCGTCGGAAGTGAGACCTATCCGCCTGAAATTGCAAGAAACTGGGAGCTTGTCGAGCGTTTGCCGCATGTAATCGGTGACTTCACATGGACAGGCTGGGACTACATCGGCGAGGCAGGAGTCGGCGTTCCCGCATATCAGTGGGGAGAGGGCGGCTTTGGCGCCGGCTTCCCTGCACAGCTTGCTTATGCGGGTGATATTGACATCACTGGCTTCCGCCGTCCTGCATCATATTACAGAGAGGCTGTATTTGGACTTTCTGAAAAGCCGTATATTACTGTGCAAAATCCGATGCATTACGGAGATTTTCTCATCAAAACTCCGTGGGTTATCAGCGACTCATCCGCAAACTGGAACTGGAAAAGCATGGAGGGCAAGCCTTGCATTGTTGAGGTTTATTCCCGTGCGGATGAGGTGGAATTATTCCTTAACGGAAAATCTGTCGGAAAGAAAGCCGCCGGAAAAGAGGGCGGATACCGCACATTATTCGAGACAAGCTATGAGCTGGGTACACTTACTGCCGTTTCTTAT
>CAVBOS010000234.1:0-3096 GCA_963597005.1 Lachnospiraceae bacterium | reverse complement strand
GTTTATCCGTCATCTCAGCCCGTATTTATGCATCTTGTCCGTAAGGGTGCAATCACAAAGTTTATGGCGGCTGGCGCAAATGTAAAGACGGCATTCTGCGGCCCTTGCTTCGGTGCAGGCGATACCCCCGCAAACAACGCACTTTCCATCCGACACTCAACGAGAAACTTCCCGAACAGAGAGGGCTCAAAGCCGGGTAACGGTCAGCTTTCCGCTGTCGCACTTATGGACGCACGCTCCATTGCGGCAACTGCGGCTAACGGCGGTGTTCTCACATCGGCTACAAAATACGCTGACGATTATGTTGTACCTGAGTATGATTTTGATCCGTCAGCTTACAATGCAAGAGTTTATAACGGATACGGAAAGGCAGACGAGAAGAGCGAGCTTCAGTATGGCCCGAACATCAAGCCGTGGCCTGAAATGAGTCCGCTTGCGGATAACATTCTCTTAAAGGTTTGCTCCAAAATTATGGACCCCGTCACAACAACAGACGAGCTTATTCCTTCCGGTGAAACATCTTCCTACCGCTCAAATCCGCTCGGACTTGCAGAGTTCACGCTCTCAAGACGTGACCCCGCTTATGTAGGCCGTGCAAAGGAAATCGGCAAGGCAGAGAAAGCAAGGGTTTCGGGCGCAAATCCGGCGAGCGAAGACGAGAATTTAGAGAAGCTCTATGCTCAGATTAAGGAAATTACTCCTGATGCAGTCGAGAGTGAAATAGAAATCGGTTCGATGATTTATGCCGTTAAGCCGGGTGACGGTTCGGCTCGTGAGCAGGCGGCTTCTTGCCAGAGAGTTCTCGGAGGTCTTGCAAACATCTGCACGGAGTACGCAACAAAGAGATACCGCTCCAATGTTATGAACTGGGGTATGCTTCCGTTCCAGATGAAGGGAGAGCCGTGCTTTGAGGTCGGAGACTACATTTATGTTCCGAATGTCAAGAGTGCGCTCGACACGGACATGAGCGACATCAAGGCATATGTTCTCGGTGACGAAGTCAAGGAGCTTTCGCTTTATATCACCGATATGGTCGGTAACGAAAAGGAAATTGTAAAGGCAGGCTCGCTTATCAATTTTAACAGAAACAGAGCAAAGAAATAATTTAATATGCAGTTCCGCATTTTCGGTTGAGAGTGCGGAATTTGCTTTATGATTTTTCAGACAGGAGAGAAGATTATGAAGATTAATAAGGTTGCCGTTTTGGGTGCAGGTGCGGTCGGCTCGTATGTCATATGGGGACTTTCCCAAAAGAGCGATATTGAGCTTGGTGTAATAGCTGAAGGCAAGCGTGCCGAAAAGCTTAAAAACGGCACGGTAATAAACGGGGAGCTTTACACCCTAAAGGTTTGGTCGGCAAGCGAGGCAAAGGAGGCGGATTTGATTATTGTTTCTTTGAAATATGCCGCACTCAGACCCGCACTTGATACCTTAGCCGAGGCAGTGGGAGAAAATACGGTTGTCATGAGTCTAATGAACGGAGTCGACAGCGAGGAAATAATATCTGAGAGAATCGGTGAGGAGCATATGGTCTATTCCGTTATCAAGGTTGCTTCAAGCTTTGACGGAAAAAGCTTTAACTTCAATCCCGAAAAAACTATCGGCATTGTTTACGGTGAGGCAAAAGCTCCGTTTGACAGCGAGAGAATAAAAGCTATCGATGAGCTTTTCTCGGGCACAGAGCTTCATTACAGAAAAACCGATGTTATAAAAGAAGAAATGTGGTCGAAGTTCAGACTTAATGTCTGCAACAATCTGCCACAGGCAATTGTGGGAGCAGGCGTCGGATGTTATCAGGACAGCAAGCACATGAAGGCAATAAGCGACGGACTTAAGCGAGAGCTCGAGGCGGTTGCGGCGGCAAAGGGAATTGACCTTAATAAGGCAGATTCTTCTTCATTCCATGGCAGTATAGTTCCGCCCACAGCGAGATACTCAACCTTACAGGATATTGATGCTAAAAGACACACGGAAATTGATATGTTTTCGGGTGCGCTTGTCAGAATGGGAAAGGAACTCGGCATTCCCACACCGTATAACGAGTACACCTACCATATAATTAAGGCTCTCGAGGAGAAAAACGACGGACTTTTTGACTATGAAGGCGTGACAAGAGAGGCTTGCGCAAATTAAGCTAAGTTTCGGCTCTAATCGGCTTTTTCGTGCTATTGTATTTTTACATGAAAAATGTTAAAATCATAGAGTATCACAAATCAGCTTGAAGGGAGCTTATTTATGCCGAAAAGCAATCAAATGTCCGAGGCGGCATTTTTGAATAAAAAACAAATCAAGCAGGCAAGGCAACTTGGCGGCGGCAAAAAGCAAGGAAGCGTTTATTACTTCAATAACGGCGAACCGCTTGGCAGTGCCGTGAGAAGTGTGCTTAGACAGCTTGCGTTTGTGCTTGTTGTTTTTGTTTTGGTCATAGCGGTTTTCTGGGGCAAGTCTTATGTGCAGAGCACGCTCAGCAATGACAGCATTTTCACGCTTACCATGAGTTCCAAATATTCCAAGACGGTGTCTGAAGATAAAATCGACACATTCACCGCAAAAAAGGACTACGGTGCGGCGGCTATAAATGCGATAAGCTCACTTGTTTCTCCCGAGGAAACAATTACCGTACCTAAGAATGATTACATCCCTGCCGTAAAGGCAAGCCTTGAGGCGGCTTGGGGTGAGGACAGAGTTGACGTGAGGTCGCATGTCGGAAACTACGAGATGATGACTGAGATTTACGATGCGATTGAAAATGGTGACGCGGTTTTCTGTCTGATGTCACTTTCTGAGAATCAGGAAGACGAATCGGCAAACGATGTTGTCTATTGTCCCGTAATCGAGGCTAATTATTCCGAGGACAAGGTCGTTATTGTGACACCGTACGGAGATAAGAGAACTTTAAAGGCATCGGAATTCGTAGCCGCAACAAGATTCACTGGCAAAACAAAATATTCATTCTCGGAAAGGCTTTCCTTTGTGTTCGGCCTCAGAGCAGAGAATACGATTTTCATAGTTACAAAAGAATGACGAACAACGAATCAGTAATCAAAAATTTAAAATTGCCGAATAAAATAAACAAAGCCATCGACATGCTGTATG
>CAVBOS010000233.1:0-3122 GCA_963597005.1 Lachnospiraceae bacterium | reverse complement strand
GGTCTTGTCTACGAGATGCTTGGCATTCCAGAGGACCTTTTCACACCGCTTTTTGCTGTTGCAAGAATTGCTGGCTGGTGTGCTCACAGAATAGAGGAACTCGAGACAGGCGGCAGAATTATGCGACCTGCTTACAGGGCACTTCCCGGAAAGACAAAGTATATTCCGCTCGACGAGAGAGTTTGAGTGTATTAACAGGTAATAACATAAAGCACCTCCAATGCAAAACGCAGGAGGTGCTATTTTTCTCAAAGAGAAAAATCATCTTCGGTATATTCCAAAAGCTTGGGAGAAGTGTCGGGTTCTCTTTTCAGAGGGTCGTAAACATATTTTCGGCAAACCTTTTTGCAGTCACGACCCTTTACGCAAAACGGCTTGTCCTTGCCGCCGTTAAATCTGCAAAGCTCGCATGTCGGCTCGATGTTTGCACCGAAAACACGGGTTTTACGCTTTTTTCTGAATGTAAACATAAGTCACCTCCCAAATAAAAAACATACATAACTATACACACTCATATTTTAACACTCACGGCAAAGATTTTCAAGCGAGCGTTTGCCGCATGCTATTTCTATTATAAGATACTTGCTATTGTGAAGAAAATAATTTACACTTAAACTAAATAGATTTCCGTAAATCATTCAATGGCTTATCACACTATATTCACAAAACAATATTAAGATATAATCATATTACAGGTAAGGAGTGTGCTTATGAACAGCTACAACATTCTCGTGGTTGACGACGAAACAGGAATAAGAATGATAATAAAGAAATACGCAGAATTTGAGGGACATCAGGTATTTGAAGCCGCTGACGGTATGGAGGCGGTTAATATTGTCCGTCAGACTCCCGATAAGTTCGACATAATCATCATGGACGTAATGATGCCTGAGCTTGACGGTTTTTCTGCTGTTAAGGAAATAAGAAAGGTCAGCAATGTGCCTGTACTCATGCTTTCTGCAAGAGGTGAGGAGTACGACAGAATTCACGGCTTCGAGCTTGGAATTGACGATTATGTCGTTAAGCCGTTCTCACCTAAGGAGCTCATGATGAGAGTTAACGCTATTATGAGCCGTGTGAATGTTGCTAAGCCTGAGGATTCTCACGAGACATTCACTGCCGAAGGACTCACAATAGATTACACAAGCAGAATTGTCACGGTAGACGGCGAGAGGGTAAGTCTTTCACCGAAGGAATATGACCTTCTTGACTATCTTGTAGCAAACAGAGGCATTGCCCTGACGAGAGACAAGCTTATCTCAAATGTATGGGGATATGATTTCTACGGCGACGACAGAACACTTGATACTCACATTAAGTTACTTAGAAAGAGTCTCGGCCCGTACACAAAATTTATTGTCACAATAAGAGGAGTCGGATACCGTTTTGAATGCTGATACCGAATTAGTTTCCACTGCGCTTGCCGTAATGAATGGGGGAGCACAGTCGGAGCAAGAAAACGAACAAGCTGAACCGATTGAGTTTGATAAGCCGAAAAAGCCCAAATTTCGTCTTTTTAAAAATAGAAAGGCTAAAGAAAAAAAGCGATATCCGATAAGAACCCAGCTTCTTGCGGGATTCGGACTTTTTACCGTGATTATCCTTGCGCTTTTGTGGATTTTCCAGATTGCGCTACTCAATCCGTTTTATAAGCTGATAAAAAAGAGTGAGGTTCGGCACACCATGTCCGAGGTAGTTTCAAGGCTTAATGACGATGACTACATCGAGGAGCTCATGGATATTTGCCGTGACAAAAACCTCGAAATAATGTTAACCGACGAGTACGGTGCGAAAATTGTAAGTATTGTAAACGGTCGCTCAGACTTTTTCGATTTACTCGGCTCGGAGATGGCATGCGAGATTTACTCAAAGGTGTCAAATTCGGGCGGTGAAGAAATCTTTACTCTCGGAGGTAAGTCGCATTACAGTCAATTTGCAATGTCCAAGGAAGAAAGCTTTGTTTATATCAAGCTTTGTTCACTTTCCTCGGGTGAAAGCAGAATGATAGTGCTGACGGCAGAGCTCACTCCCGTGGACGCAACGAGAAATACGCTTGAAATACTTCTTATAGCGATTTCGGCAGTCATGATATTAATGGCAATCGGACTTGCGATAGTTCTTTCAAAGGGAATTTCCAAGCCGATTGAATCAATCAACGAGTCGGCAAAAAAATTAGCTGAAGGCGACTATGAAACAGAGTTCAAGAAATTCGGCTCAAAGGAAACAAGCGAGCTTGCCGATACTCTCAATTATGCGAGAAAAGAGCTCGATAAGGTAGAGAGCCTTAGACGAGAGCTTATAGCAAATGTTTCTCATGATTTAAGAACACCGCTCACGATGATAAAGGGCTACAGCGAGGTTATGCGAGATATTCCGGGAGAGAATACTCCGCAGAATGTTCAGGTCATCATTGATGAAACCGAGAGACTCACAAGCCTTGTCAACGATATGCTCGATATAAGCAAGCTTGAGACGGGCAATATGAAGATAGAGCCTAACCTGATGAATCTTACGCAGAGCATAAAGGCGATACTTCACCGTTATGACAAGTTGTCGGACTATCACTTTACATTTGACTACGATGAAGAAATATGGGTCGTAGCAGATGAGCTGAAAATTTCGCAGGTCGTATATAACCTTGTCAACAATGCGCTCACTTATACGGGTGAGGACAAGTCGATTTCAATCAAACAGGAGAGAAACGGCGGCAGAGTGCGTGTGAGCGTGACGGATACGGGCGAAGGAATAGCACAAGACCAATTGCAGAACATCTGGAACAGGTATTATAAAGTAGACAAAGCGCATAAACGAGCACAAAGAGGAACGGGACTTGGACTTTCCATTGTCAAGAAAATACTTGATCTTCACGGCGGCGAATACGGCGTTGTCAGTACCATAGGAGTGGGAAGTACATTCTGGTTTGAGCTTGATATAGCAGAGGATACGGAAGCAGAAGACTGAGAGTAATAAAAGTTTTTGGTTTCGCTTTTTACAAAAAGCGAACGGGCGTGGGCGGCGCCCACAAGAAAAATAAATAGCAGAAGCTAAAAACGAAACAACAGAGCGAAGCGACATAAAAAAAGACAGGCTGTCAAAGTTAACCAAAATGCGAAGCATTTTAG
>CAVBOS010000232.1:0-3129 GCA_963597005.1 Lachnospiraceae bacterium | reverse complement strand
TCAGACATATCGGCAAGAAGGCTTCCTGTTGCTACGGCGCGAATTGTAGTACCCATAGGGACTTTGATGTAGAGCGGATCTGCTTTCTTTCCGAAGCAGCGTTTTCCTCGACCGCCTTCGCCGTTTTTTGCAACATATTTACGCTTGTATCTGAAATCGGCTAATGTGGAAAGATTATCGTCAACGATAAAGATAATATCTCCGCCTTTTCCTCCGTCACCACCGTCAGGCCCGCCGGAAGCTACATACTTTTCTCTGTGAAAGGAAACAGCGCCGTTACCGCCGTTTCCTGCTTTAATAAAGATTTTCGCTGAATCAATAAACATATTTTGTCCTCTTGGTTCACTAATGTATATTTATATTACAAATGAAATAGTAAGAAAAAAGCCTCTTCACAGAGAAGAGGCTTTCAGTCTTTGATTACTCAACTTCGTAAACGCTAACCTGCTTGCGGTCTCTGCCAAGTCTCTCGAACTTAACTTTTCCGTCAACAAGAGCAAAGAGTGTATCGTCGGAACCCTTACCAACGTTTACTCCCGGATGAATGTGAGTTCCGCGCTGCTTAACAAGAATGTTTCCTGCTAAAACAAACTGACCGTCAGCTCTCTTAACACCAAGTCTCTTTGACTCGGAATCACGGCCATTCTTTGTGGAACCCATACCTTTTTTATGAGCTAATAACTGAATGTTAACCTTAAGCATTATTATACCTCCGTAATATTTACAAGTAAATTCTGTGGATATTCTTCGGCAAGCTCTGTTAAATGGAGCTTTAATCCCTCAAATAAAACCTTGCAAGCCTCTGTGTCTTCGTCTCTGACATTAATAATCATCTCGCCGGACTCGGCTCTTACAGCAAGGGGTGTAATCTTCAAAATTTCTGTCACTGTGTTAGCAACAAGAAAAAAAGAAGAAGAAACCGCAGCACACACAATGTCTGTGCCAAGTTCGGAGTAGTTTGCATGATCTGCAAGCCTAATCCCTTTAAGATTGCCCGAAGAATTTCTCAGGAAATCAGCGTAAATCAATTAGCCAACGATTCCTGTGATCTCTACCTTAGTATAAGGCTGTCTGTGACCCATTTTTCTCTTCTCGTTCTTCTTAGCCTTGTAAGTGAAAACTGTGATCTTCTTAGCCTTACCGTTCTTAATTACTTTACCGGAAACGGAAGCACCCTCAACATAAGGTGTACCAAACTTAGTTCCATCCTCGCCAACTACAGCGACAACAGGGAACTCAACTGTTGCTTCAGCGTCTGCAGCGAGCTTCTCAACGTAGATAACATCGCCATTCTGAACCTTGTACTGCTTTCCGCCTGTCTCAATAATTGCAAACATATTAGTGCCTGCCTTTTCTAAAATCTCGCTATGCGCAGGTGGGACGAACCTTCTTGAAACCTGCCATAAGCGGCTTATTAATTATACTTGTTGCACCTCGCAAAGTCAAGTATAAAAACTTATTTATTAAATATTTTTTGTTTCTTCACCGACAGTTACTATGGTTTTATAAGTTTCGGGGTCTTGAAGAGCTTTTATAACAAGCCTTCTATTTTCGATCATTGTAAAAACCTTATATATTAAAGAGAAAAATGTCACGAAAGAACAAAAAAGTTTCTGAAAGTTCACTTTACCTTTTTTATGCCGTCTTTTCTTTTCAGTTTTTCTCATAATGACCTCCAAAAAGAAAAAATCCCCCGGTTTCCCGGGAGATGAGATTATTCCTCGTCGTCAGATTCAGGCATTTCCCAGTTGTGCCATACATCCTGAACATCGTCATTTTCTTCGAGCATATCAAGAAGTTTCTGCATTTTCTCCATAGCTTCCTCGTCCTCGAGCTTTGTATATGTATCCGGAACCTTTGCAAGCTCGGCAGAAACGAATGTATAACCCTTTTCCTGAAGATCTGCACAAACTGCATTAAAGTCAGCAGGTTCAGTGAAAATCTCGAATACATCTTCATCAGACTGGCAATCGCTTGCTCCGACCTCAAGAGCATCCATCATTACAGTGTCTTCGTCAAGGCCCTCTTTCTCGAGTACAATAATACCTTTCGCTGTGAACATAAAGGAAACACAACCAGTTGTTCCGAGGTTACCGCCATTCTTTGAGAATGCGTGACGCACATCAGCTGCAGTTCTGTTTTTGTTATCTGTTAGGCACTCTACCATAACAGCAATTCCGTTAGGACCGTAACCCTCATATGTTGCGTTTTCGTAGTTGTTTGAATCGCCTTCACCGGCAGCCTTCTTTATAATTCTCTCAATATTATCGTTTGGAACGTTATTTGCTTTAGCCTTTGCTATAACAGACTTAAGAGTGGAGTTCTGATTTGGGTCAGCACTTCCGCCTGTCTTAACAGCAATTGCAAGCTCTCTTCCGATTTTAGTAAAAACCTTTGCTTTTGCACCATCAATCTTCTCTTTCTTTCTCTTAATGGTGCTCCATTTTGAATGTCCTGACATGTTATGCCTACTTTCCATTAAAATTTCTGATTGATTTTAGCATAAAAACTTAAAAATTGCAAGTATTTGGCTCAATATTGCTGATTTAAAGATAATAAAAATTAATTAAGTTTCTTCTTGACATTTTATATGTGTTTGATTTATAATAATTAGGTAATCGCCGGTGTGTTGGAATGGCAGACGAGGTGGACTCAAAATCCTCTGGTAGTGATACCGTGCGGGTTCAAGTCCCGCCACCGGCACCAAATAGCTGACAGTAGTGTTGTGGTAAATGTGTGAAGTTTATCACTCCCAACAACGAGAACTGGTAATTCTCAGTTGCGACTGTCAGCGATTTTTTATGCAACTAAGAATTATAAGCGGAGCAAAGAGCTATACCTTGCTCCGCTTGTTTGTTTCTTTTCTTCTTTCAAGAACGCTTCGGGCGGTCGACACCCACACCGATACTGACGGACTACTCCGCCCTCTCTGCCGTTTTTTAGCTTTACACTTGTTTTCTTCGTCCCTCTTATTGAGTTAGCTATAAATTAGGCTTGCCTTAATCCCACGATTAAATGACCTTGACGCTCTCTGCTTTTTAGCGTTGTGTCCTATGCAAGCTGTGACTTGGATCTGACCTTAATTGCCTTGTGCGAAACCTCGTAAGTTTCTTATAGGTGCTTCATTGC
>CAVBOS010000231.1:0-3140 GCA_963597005.1 Lachnospiraceae bacterium | reverse complement strand
TCTCTCGTGGGCTCCGCCCACACCCGCACGCTTTTTGTAAAAAGCGTGGCAAAAACTTTTGCCTCTTTTGCCTTTAGCTCATTATTAATTATTAATGAGAAATTTAAAAAGTGAGGTATCCGAAGATACCTCACAAGTTTAATTAAATTAAGATTATTCTGCCAAAAGCTTTTCGGAAGCGGCAAGCTTGAGGCATGTGCTGAATACATGGATTGCCTCTTCGAGCTCTTCAATCGGCGGGAAAGACGGAGCAATTCTGATGTTGCTGTCGTTGGGGTCCTTTCCGTACGGGAATGTTGCGCCCGCATTTGTGATGATAACGCCCGCCTGACGGCAAAGCTCAAATACCTTCTTTGCACAGCCCGGCATAACATCACAGCTTACGAAGTAGCCGCCGTTCGGCATATTCCATGTTGCAATGTCGAGATCGCCGACATCACTCTCGAGAACCTCGCCGACCTTTCTGAACTTAGGCTCGAGGAGCTCTCTGTGACCCTTCATAATATTGAGAACACCGTCAATGTCCTTGAAGAAAAGAACGTGACGAAGCTGGTTGAGCTTGTCGGGGCCGATTGTCTCGACTGTGAAATGACGCTTGAGGTCGACTATGTTTCTGTCGCTTGCTGCCATTGCGGAAACACCCGCACCCGGGAATGTAATCTTTGAAGTTGAAGCGAAGATAAATACGTTGTCCTCTGTTCCCTCTGCCAAAGCCTCGTCCCAGAGATTGAGAAGAGTATCGGGGGTGTCGGTCAAATCGTGAACGCAGTATGCGTTATCCCACATGATTCTGAAGTCCTTTGCGGCAGGCTGAAGCTTTGCAAATCTTCTTACCGTCTCGTCGGAATATGTGATACCTGTCGGGTTGGAGTACTTCGGAACGCACCAAATACCCTTGACGCTCTCGTCCTTGACAAGCTCCTCGACCATATCCATATCGGGGCCTGTCTCGAGCATCGGAATCGGAATCATCTCGAAGTCAAAATACTCGGTGATACCGAAATGTCTGTCATAACCCGGGCACGGGCAAAGCCACTTTTTCTTGTCGAGTCTGCCCCACGGAGTCTGACCGCTGAAGCCGTGCGTTACGCCTCTTACCATTACGTCAAACATAACTGCAAGGCTTGAGTTGTTTCCGATAATTATCTGAGAATTCGGAACACCTATCATTCCGCTGAAGATAGACTTCATGGAGTCAAGACCGTCCCAAATGCCGTAGTTTCTTACGTCGTCACCCTTTGAGTTTGCGAACTCGAATCTTGCGTGAAGAGCTTCGAGAACACCGAGTGCCAAATCAAGCTGTGCGGCAGACGGCTTTCCTCGTGCCATGTTAAGGCTGAGCTTTTTTGCAAGGATTTCGTCATATTCTTTCTTTGCCTCTTCGTGAAATGCGACAAGCTGTTCCCTGTTCATCTCTTTAAGTTTCATAATGCGTTCTCCTATCCTTCTTTTTCGGGCTTATTTGTTAATTTTTCGTGAATTGAAATTATTGCAATTATTTCATATTTGTTCTTATCCTTAAAGTATTCTAATATATTTTAACTCAAAATGCAAGATTTTTAAAATTTCCTTGCATTTTTCTACTTCTTATAGTATTATTGCTAAACTTTTGACTATTTATTGTGCACTTTGACCTATTTAGTCGTCGGCACAACAAAAAAGCAGTCCGAGAACATACGAACTGCGTTTTTTGATTATGTAATTATTATGAAATTCTGCCGCTGTTTGTCTCGAAAACCCTGTCCGCAACATTCATGGTAGAAGCACGGTGAGAGACAATCACGACGGTCTTTTTGCTTGCAGACTCCCTTAAGGACTTTAAAATTATTCCCTCGTTGAGCGAATCAAGATTGCTTGTCGGCTCATCAAGAAGCATAAGCTCGCTGTCGTGTAAAAATGCTCTTGCGATGCCAATGCGCTGTTTCTCGCCGCCCGAGAGCGTATCGCCGAGCTCGCCCACCTGAGTGTCGTAGCCGTTCGGAAGCGTCATGATGAAATCGTGAACGGAAGCTTTCTTTGCCGCCGCTATGATTTCCTCACGGGTGGCATTCTGCTTTGCTATGGCAATATTATTCGCTATCGTATCGTGGAAAAGCTGGGTCTCCTGTGTGACATAGCTCTCGAGGTCTCGGAGCTTTTTAGTCGGAATTTCTCTTACATCTTTGCCGTCAACCGTTATTTTTCCGTCTCCGACATCCCAGAAGCGCATCAAAAGCTTTAATAGAGTTGATTTTCCCGAGCCGCTTGCGCCGTGAATACCCGTGATTATGCCCGGTTCAAGCTTAATAGAGTAGTCTTTGAGTATTGTTTCGTCTCCGTAAGCAAAGGTTACGTTCTCCGCAGAAGCACCTGTGAAATCGTGCTCACTTTCTTTAAACGAATCGTCATCGGCAATTTCCCTGACCATAGGCTCTTCCTCCAAAAGCGAGAGAACTCTCTCTCCGCTTGCGAGGGTCTGATTTAGGTTATTGGAGAGGCTCGAGAGTGCGACCGTGGGGCCGAACGAGCCCATCATGGCTACGGTACATGTTAAAATTCCCTCGAAACCGATTTTTCCGCCGTTATAAAGCGAAACGGTCAGAAGCAACATGGCAAAGGAAGAAATTAAAATTACCGCATTGGTAACGGCACGCTGAGTTCCCTCAAGCTTGCTCAGTTCCTTTTGAAGTGAGGAAAGAGAGCTTGATTTTTCGCTCATCTCGCCCTTTCGCTTTTCTCCCTGTGCGTACTGAATTGTCTCGTCAAGACCACGCAATGAGTCGAGAACAAAGCTGTTTAGCTCACCGAACTGCGTGCGGTACTCCATTCCCTTGTCTCCGCCCTTTTTGCCGTTCATGACCGGAATGAGCACGCCGACAACAAGATAAGCGACCAACGCAAGCAAACCGCAAAGCACGTTGTAGCTGCCGATAAAGATAACCATAATCACACTCGTCAGCACCGCTATCGCAATGGGCGAAACCGTGTGTGCGTAGAACACCTCGAGAAGCTCGATGTCGGTCGTTATGATTGAAATGAGATTACCCTTGTCTCTGCCCTCAAGCTTGGCGGGGCAAAGCTTTCTGAGCGCCGCAAAAACCTTGTGGCGGATTATTGCAAGAAGCTTGAAAGCTATGAAGTGATTGCAGTACTGCTCGGCG
>CAVBOS010000230.1:0-3173 GCA_963597005.1 Lachnospiraceae bacterium | reverse complement strand
GCGTAATATGGCAGCCGCCATAAGCTCACTTGTAAGTCTCACTCTTCTCTTACACTTAAAATCAAACGGCAAGGGTCTGTCACCGCTTATTTCGGAGAAGCTGAGTCCGCCCGAGAGAAACAGTCTAATATCATTTGCCTGAACGGCGACTGTATCAAGCTTCAGACCATCGTTTAAAATATCATTTGGAATAATATCGTATTCGGAATTTTCACTTTTGAAAATCAAATCATATATTGCACTTTCTCTGAAATTTTCAGAGCCGAGAAGATAAACCCCAGAGCGGTCGTCGGCGTAAAATTCGTCGATAATTCCGTAGAAATTATCTCCCTCATTTGCAAAATAGATTAAATCTCCCTTTTTATATTTAAGCATTTAAAAGCTACCTCTTGTATTTTAGTATTCGTGCACTCCCTGCACCTAAGATATATCTTATCAGAAGTGAAAACAGCTTGTAAAGACATTATTTTTCACTTATACTATCCTAAGAACAAAACGCAAAGGAGTGAGAACGCATGAATGGCAATTCCCCCAAAAGATCGGGGCAAAGCGAAAAGCTGTACCGTACTCTCATCGAGAGAAAATACCCCGAAAACATAGCCCTTGCCATAGCAAATGAACTAAACACAGATTTCACTGCGGGGCAGATGCTTGGCTACTTAAGTCATATCCGCAAGCCGCCGCTTGAGGAGCTTGCCGACGAGATGCTCTCCATTCTCGCTCTTCGGGACAGAATCCAAAGCAAAAAGAAAATGGAATACTATCAAAGCAAGGTCAACGCAAGCTATGACTTTTGGTACGACATGAACCGAAACGAAAACAAAGAATAACTTTCATAAAAACGCAATGCCACCGCATAAAACGGTGGCATATTGTTTTGCTCGATTTAAAGATTATTTTCGAATTCCTCGAGTACGGAATTTAATACGGCGGGGTTTGCTCTTCCGCCTGTTTTTTTCATAACTACGCCGATAACGGATCTGATAGCCGCTTTTTTGCCTGACTTATAGTCTGCAACAGCCTTCGGATTAGCCTCAACGGCAGCGTCAAAATAAGCCTTCAGTTCGTCTTTATCGTTAATCTGCTTTAAGTTGTTCTTTTCAACATACTCCTTGGGGCTCTCGTCTGTTCCCCACAGATTTTTTATGAGCTTTTTGCCCGTTGACGAGTTGATTGTTCCGTCACCCGTCATCTGAGCTATCTCGGCAAGCGACTGAGCGCTTATCTTAATTTCCGGCTCGTCTGCGCTTGTCATAGAGAAGCAGTCGCCGATAAGCAAATTTGCAAAGGTCTTTTGGTAGTCGGTTTTCTCTGCGCCCTTTTCAAAGTAATCGGATATTTCTATGTCGCCCACTATCATCTCGGCGTCATATGCGGTCAAGCCGTATTTATCCATATACTTTTCCTTTCTTGCATCGGGAAGCTCGGGAATCTCGCTCTTGAGCTTCATGACGTAATCATACGGGCTGATAATCGGTGCAAGGTCGGGGTCAGGGAAGTAACGGTAATCGTTTGCGTCCTCTTTTTTGCGCATAGAGAAGGTTTTTCCTGAGCTCTGGTCGTAACGTCTTGTCTCCTGGACAATCTCCTCGCCGCTTTCTATTGCCTCAACCTGTCGCTTATATTCATACTCGATTGCCTTTTCAATGAAAAGGAACGAGTTGAGGTTTTTCATCTCTGTTCTTGTGCCGAATTTCTCCGTGCCTTTCTTTCGCACGCTTAAGTTGACATCGGCACGCATAGAGCCCTCCTGCATCTTGCAGTCGGAAACTCCCGTATAAAGAATGATTGCTCTGAGCTTCTTGAGATAAGCCACAGCCTCCTCGGCAGAGCGGATATCAGGCTCCGAAACAATCTCGATAAGCGGAACTCCACATCGGTTTGCATCAAGCATTGTGCCGAATTCCTCATCGTGAACAAGCTTTCCGGCGTCCTCCTCGATGTGAATTCTCGTGATTCCTATTCTCTTTGAGCCGCTTGAAGTTTCAATATCAAGATAACCATGCTGGCAAAGCGGCAAATCATACTGGCTTATCTGGTAAGCCTTTGGAAGATCAGGATAGAAATAGTTTTTTCTGTCCGACTTGGAAAACTCCGTGATACTGCAGTTCGTTGCAAGACCTGCCTTTATCGCATAGTCGACAACCTTGCGGTTGAGAACGGGAAGCGTTCCGGGAAGTCCCAGACAAACGGGACAAACGTGAGTGTTCGGAGCAGCTCCGAAGGTAGTGGGACATGAGCAGAAGATTTTAGTCTTTGTCTTTAATTCGCAGTGAACCTCAAGTCCGATGACCATCTCATAATCTTTTATCATGTTCATCTTGTTGCCTCCTCAAATGCATAGCCTGCCTTGTACAGCTTATTCTCGGAGAAAAGCGGGCCGATA
Organism: Lachnospiraceae bacterium; assembly: GCA_963597005.1. GTDB lineage: Bacteria > Bacillota > Clostridia > Oscillospirales > Acutalibacteraceae > SIG603. The sequence continues at coordinate 787 of CAVBOS010000230.1, read as the reverse complement.
AGCTGCATACCGATAGGAAGATTATCCTTGCCGACAGCACACGGCATGGAAAGGCTCGGTACGCCCGCAATGTTAATCGGAACAGTGTAAATATCGCCTAAGTACATCTCGAGAGGGTCGCTTGTTTTCTCGCCGATTTTATAAGCCGTTGTCGGGCTTACGGGAGAGAGAATGAAGTCACAGCTCTCGAATGCCTTGTTGAAATCTCTGATGATAAGTGTTCTTACCTGAAGTGCTTTCTTGTAGTAAGCGTCATAGTAGCCTGAAGAAAGTGCAAATGTGCCAAGCATAATTCTTCTCTTAACCTCAGCGCCGAAGCCCTCGCTTCTCGAGTTCTTGTAAAGCTCGGTTATGTCGTCGAATTTCTCACTGCGGTAGCCGTATCTTGCACCGTCAAATCTTGCAAGGTTCGAGCTTGCCTCGGCAGAAGAAATTACATAGTAAGCGGGAAGCGCATAGTCGAGTGTGGGAATGGAAAGCTCCACAAGCTCTGCGCCCATGCTCTCGTACTTTTTAGCCGCATCGAGAACAGCCGTCTTGACCTCGTCGCTTATGCCCTCGCCGAAAAATTCCTTGATGATACCGATTTTCATACCTTTGACGCTTTCTCCGATGTCAGAGGTGAAATCTCCGTATTCACGCTTAATGCTTGTTGTGTCTCTTTCGTCATGACCTGAAATCGCAGTCAAAACTGCGGCATTGTCCTCAACGCTCCTCGTGAGCGGACCGATCTGATCAAGTGAAGAAGCAAAGGCAACCAGTCCGTATCTCGAAACAGAACCGTAGG
>CAVBOS010000229.1:0-3177 GCA_963597005.1 Lachnospiraceae bacterium | reverse complement strand
TATACTTGCATTAAATTCGTACTGAACCTCAGACATTTGATAAGCACTGACATTTTCCAATGTTAAATTAATTTGCAGAACTTTAGGGTTGTTAAACAGAGATTTTTGCTCAATAACAATCTCGTTTGAGACAAAATAGTCATCGGAATAATTAAGCACTTTTGCTTCATTTACTGTAACATTCATATCTCCTTCAAAAAAAGCATCTGTTGCTTCATCAGAGGAAATATCCTCGCCCTGATTGTTAAAATGTCCATGCAAGGTATATGCTTCACCCATCTTACCAAAGGTTGAAATTTTCTTGTCTGCATCAGCATCAGAAACATCTTCTTCGAAACTTGTTGAATCCTGAGAAGTTTCTGTCGTTGCAGAAGACTCTTCTGTAGAGGAAGAGTCTGAAGCTTCAGAATCAGAACTTTCCTGAACAGATGTCTCACTTTGTTCTGTGACAGAGCCCGTTTCTTTATTTGACTTATTAAGGAAAACAAAAGCCAACGTTGCACCGACTAAAATTATAACTAAACAAACAATTGAGATTATAGCTATTTTAGAATTCTTATTATTCATAAATATAAATCCTTTTCATAATTTTATAGAATAAGCGACTGAGAAGACAGTCGCTTATTCTTGTAATTCCTAATTCAATTCAAGTTAATCAAGCCGCTTTGTGAAGCTGTGTCAGGACTCCAAGCAATCTGTGCATTGCCCCATGAATAAGTTCTATCGCTATAATGTCCCCTGATTCTAACATATTTTCCGGACATAGTAACACTTGTTCCGTTAGGTCTAATCACATATGGGTTATAATCATTGATTAAATACTCTGATGCGGAAGCTTTATTTGTTGCAGCGTATACGCCTGTGCCGTAATATGTGGATGCATAGAAGCCGTTGTACGGTAAAGTGTCATATACTGCTTTAACATAGGTGTACGTAGCATTAGATTTTTTTCTTGCATTTGTATAATCATATCTGCTGTTTGAGTTCCAAGTGTAGGTATAAATACTATCACTTGTGTTCGCGGCTGTAGCACAGATGCTTAGGCAAGATACAATTGTGAGAACCGCAAGTAAAATTGATATGGTTTTCTTGATTTTCATTTTGTTAATCCTTTCTCAGTTTTAGTTTCAAGGTGTGATTTGAATATATAGTACAGCTAGCATCTACTTTATACTTAAATCATCACTTATACTACTATAATAGCTAAAACTAACCGCTTCGTCAAGGTGACAATCTATATTCTATCTTTTAAACAAATGACACGTGTCTCAATTGTGCATTTATTGGTTGACAATCGTTTTTTGCAAACAACTATCTTTTCGTAAATTTTTATCATGCTCTACTGACTGAGAAAAGATTTGTAGATGAAGAGAAACTATAAATTTACCCACAACGCAGGTCTCACTCCATGCAGAAAGCTTATGCCAAAATCTCCTAGAGGAAAAACCGCCCCAGAAATATGTACATCTGCGGCAAATTTTCTGTTTGCGCCTGACGACCTAAGCCACCACCAGCTTGCTCCTGAGTAAACATAAGCTCCCTGTTGTCTTGCATACGGCGTGGAATCGCAAGCACGCTCGTTATTTACATAGAAGTATTTTTGTGCTTCAGCCAAATCCAAGAAGAAAACTTTGTCAGTTGAGTCTTTTCCTCCGGGAGTGTTATATACATCATTTTTCGGGGTGTGCAGTGCTGTTTCGCATATCTTTTTTTGCTCCTCGGAAGAAAATGCTTCATTAATAAAGACTTCATTTAGCCACTTACGTATTTCAGAAGTTGCCCATGTGATTTCTGTGTGCTTAGGGTTGAATTGATGACAGTCTATGCAGTATCTTGAAATTAACAATTTCTTATCCCCCATTTCATCAAGCACAAGCCATTCGATTGGTTCTTTTTCAGTGGTGTTAGCCTGTTGAATATAAGAACCGAATTTGACGGTATCGTAATTAATGAAGTTGATATCTGATTTAACTCTTCGGAATTCTTCACGGAGTGACGGAAGCAGTTTTTCTGCTCTGTATTTTTCCTCTTCTGATTGTGCTTTTTGATTTGCAATGATTTCAGCTTGCTCTATTTTTAACTGTTCAAGTTGTCTTTGCACTTCATCAAGTCTGATATTTATATCGTTTTCAGTTGCCCTGATTTTAGCTTTTACTTTGTTGAGTTCAACTTGATAGACTTTATTTTGCTCAAGATACCTTTCTTTTTCCTTTTTTTGCCAAAAATGAAGTAGCTTAATCATTCCCTCGTTAGAAAGAATTTTATATTCCCACTGAGCTTCCTCATGAATTTCGGGAATGAAAATAAGACTCTTATAAAGGTAGTCTATCTCCCGATTGACAGCATTAATTTGCTCATTTTTTTCTAACATTAGGGTATCAGTTTCGAGTTCATTGATTTTTGCACGCAGTTCTTCCCTCTTTGCTCTTAATTTTGTTAGCTTAGATTGTTTTTCTTTCTCTTTTTCCTTTATAAACTCATTTTTTTCTTGTTCCCAAGAAGTTAGCATGCTTAATAAACTGCCATCAGCATATCTAAGAGCATAGTCATAGTAATCATTTTGCGGCAATTTTCTATGAACGATTCTCTCTTTTAATACATTATAGTCTTTTGCTTGGATTCTGTCTGTTGCCATATAGTAACCAAGATATGCTTCTGCGTTTTGCGGCTCTTCTAAAATTGCTTTATCAAAAAGTTCTCTTGCCGTTTTCCAATCTTTAACTCCAAGGGCTTCTTTTGCTTGATCGATAATTAAATTAGACATATATTTTCCGCTACCTTTATATAGAATTATCACTAGTAACTGATTTGTAACAAGTATAGTTGTTTTTGAGAATTTTGTAAACGAATTTTATAGTAGAAATACAAAAAACGCATCGATAAAAAGTTTACCGATGCGTTTGCTGTTAAATTATCTTAATTATCTTCGTGCACACTGCCACTGCAACGTTGGTTGGTATTTTCACCGTTAACTATTTGTCCGAAATTATAGGATTCAAGCTTGTCACGCATCGATTGAGAAATTTCAGCGTAGACATTGTGCAAACGGCAGTTAACCTTATTACAGCCAAACTGAGTTCCCTGACATTTTGAAATGATGAATGGGCCCTCAACTGCTTCGATAACCCTTCTTAAAGTTATATCCTCCGGCTTTCCGTTTAGCATATAACCGCCTTT
>CAVBOS010000228.1:0-3188 GCA_963597005.1 Lachnospiraceae bacterium | reverse complement strand
ATATACAGGTGATACAGCTGTTATTGATTTCGAGGGATTTGTTGACGGAGTTGCATTTGAGGGTGGCAAGGCTGAGAACTATGAGCTTTCACTCGGCGCAGGCCAGTTCATTCCCGGATTTGAGGATCAGATTGTAGGTCATGAGATTGGCGAAGAGTTTGATATCAATGTAACATTCCCGGAGGATTATCAGGCTGAGGAGCTTAAGGGTAAGGAGGCTGTATTTAAGATTAAGCTTCATGAGCTCAAGGCTAAGGAGCTTCCTGAGGTTGATGACGAGTTTGTCAAGGATGTTTCTGACTTCGATACACTTGATGAGTATAAGGCAAGCGTAAAAGCTGATCTTGAGAAGAACAGAGAGGATGCAGCTAAGGCTGAGGTAGACAACCAGATCATCAATACTCTTATCGAGAAGCTTGAGGCTGAGATTCCTGAGCAGATGTATGAGAACGAGATTGACGAGAGTGTTAACAACTTCGCTTATCGTCTCCAGTCACAGGGTCTTGATATTCAGACTTATCTCAAGTATACAGGACTCACTCCTGAGACAATCCGTGAGCAGTTCAAGGATCAGGCTGAGAGAAATGTTAAGGTTAGACTTGCTCTCGAGAAGATTGTTGCTCTTGAAGGAATTGAGGCTTCCGATGAGGATGTTGAGAATGAGTACAACAAGCTTGCTGAGACCTATGAGATGAAGGTCGAAGAGGTTAAGAGCGTTGTTGATGCAAAGCAGCTCAAGGCTGATATTACAAATGAAAAGGCAGTAACATTTGTCAGAGACAATGCTGTTATCAAAACAGAAGAATAATTTATTGATATAAAACTTTTAGACAGATGCCAATTGCAAACTAATGCGATTGGCTATGTCTTTATCACAAGCAATTTAGATTGCGGAAGGAGTTATCTATGAGTTTAGTACCATATGTTGTTGAACAAACAAGCAGAGGAGAAAGATCTTACGATATTTTCTCAAGACTTTTAAATGACAGAATTATTATGCTCAATGAAGAGGTTAACAATGCTTCGGCAAGCGTTGTATGTGCACAACTTCTTTATCTTGAAGGTCAGGATCCTGAAAAGGATATTTGCCTTTATATTAACAGCCCGGGTGGAGTTATTACAGCAGGTATGGCTATTTATGATACAATGCAGTATATTAAATGCGATGTGTCCACTATTTGTATGGGTATGGCAGCAAGCATGGGTGCTTTTCTTCTTGCTGCAGGAGCAAAAGGCAAGAGAATTGCTCTTCCAAACAGCGAAATCATGATTCATCAGCCAAGTGGCGGAGCACAGGGCCAGGCTACTGATATCCAGATTCAGGCAGAGCATATCTTAGCTATAAAGAAAAGATTAAATAATATTCTTTCTGAGAAAACAGGTCAGTCATACGAGACTATTGCACGTGATACGGAGCGTGATAATTGGATGACAGCTCAGGAGGCACTTGATTACGGTTTGATTGATAAAATAATCGAAAAGCGTTAATTTTTAAAGGAAAAATATTTAATGGAAGATATTTATTGCTCTTTTTGTGGAAGACCGCAAGAAAGGGTCAGAAAATTGATTGCCGGAACTCAATCAGGTACATATATTTGCGATGAATGTGTTAATATATGTATGGGTATACTGGAGGAAGAGGATTCGGTTGTTCATGAGGTACAAAATTCAAAGGAGAAGTTCAAAACTCTACTTAAGCCACATCAAATTAAAGAGAAACTTGATGAATATGTAATCGGTCAAGATGAAGCAAAAATCGCTCTGTCTGTTGCTGTTTACAATCATTATAAAAGAGTAGCTTTTGGTAAGGATGATGTAGAGCTCGGAAAAAGTAATGTTCTTCTTTTAGGCCCAACAGGTGTAGGTAAAACTTATCTTGCTCAAACATTGGCAAGAATTCTTGATGTTCCGTTTGCAATTGCAGATGCTACAACTCTAACAGAAGCCGGCTATGTCGGAGATGATGTTGAAAACATATTGCTCAGATTAATCCAAGCAGCTGATTTCGATATTGATAAGGCTGAACGAGGAATTATCTATGTCGATGAAATTGATAAGATAACAAGAAAATCTGAAAGTACATCAATCACACGTGATGTAAGCGGCGAGGGTGTCCAACAAGCTTTACTTAAAATTCTTGAGGGCACCACAGCTTCAGTACCCGCTAAAGGCGGAAGAAAGCATCCAATGGGCGAGAATATTCTTATTGACACATCGAATATTCTTTTTATTTGCGGTGGAGCTTTTGACGGAATCGATAAAGTAATTGAAAAAAGATCAACCTCAACAGTTTTAGGATTCACTGGTTATGTAGTAAGCAAAACGGAAGATAAGACAAACATAATGAAAGATGTTACACCACATGATTTAGTTAAGTTTGGTCTTATTCCAGAACTTGTCGGTAGACTTCCTGTTATAACAACTCTAAATGAGCTTGATACAGATGCATTGGTGAAGATACTTACTGAACCTAAAAACTCTCTTACGGCTCAGTATAAAAAGCTTCTTAAACTTGATGGAGTTACATTGGAATTTACAGATAATGCTCTTAAAGCAATAGCTCAAAAAGCCCTTGATCGAAAGACCGGTGCAAGAGGACTTCGCTCAATAGTCGAAAATATTCTAACACCGCTTATGTACAATATTCCTTCCGATTCGTCTATAGAAAAGGTAACTATTACTGAGGATGTTGTGAATTTGGGCACTGAACCTGAGCTTGTAAAAGATCCAAACCGAGCACCTGTGAAGATTCAAATATCGACAAATCCAAAAAGAAAAGCAAGAAAAAACACTACCGCCTAAAATAAAATAAAGACTGTGCACATTTAGTTACACAGTCTTTTTGTGTTATTTTTTAGAAAGACTATACTATTTTATTATGCCAGAAAATAATTATGAATTGAATTTACCCGTCCTTGCGCTGAGAGGACTTGTTGTATTTCCTGATATGGCAATACAATTTGATGTTGCTCGAAGAAAGTCGGTTAATGCTATCAGGAGAGCTTTAGAGAGCAACCGAATGATTTTTCTGCTAACACAAAGAAACTTAGATACAGAAGATCCCAGTAGCGATACTCTATACGAAGTCGGTACAGTTGCAAGAATACGCCAAATTATCAGTGATTCTGAAGATTCTATAAAGGTACAGGTAACAGGTCTTTATCGTGCAAAGGTTATAAGCTTTACGC
>CAVBOS010000227.1:0-3192 GCA_963597005.1 Lachnospiraceae bacterium | reverse complement strand
ATCACAAGCATTGCACTCGACCACATGCAGTATCTCGGCGATACTATTGAGAAGATTGCATTTGAAAAAGCAGGAATAGTAAAGGAAAAATCCGATGTTGTCCTTTACTGCGATATCGATAAGGGCGCAGAAAAGGTTTTTGATGATGTCTGCAAGGAACGAAACGCAAATTTGATTAAACCGAATATTTCAAGCCTTGAAATTAAGGAAACAAGTCTTTTCGGAACTGACTATATTCTTGACGGAGAGGAATACCATATACCGTTCTCGGGAATTCATCAGGTTTACAATTCTGTCGGCGCATTAAATGCGGTTAAGGTTTTGCGCAAGAAAGGCTTTGATATTTCAGATGAACAGATAAAATCAGGATTCGGTAAGGCTTCGATTGCCGCAAGAATGGAAGTTCTCTCAAAAGATCCCGTAATTCTTGTTGACGGCGGTCACAACGGAGACTGCGCACATGCTCTGAGAAAGGTACTCGAGGGAAATCTGTCTGACAAAAAGAAGTGCTGTATAATCGGCATGATGGCTGACAAAGATATTAACAGCTATCTTTGTGAGGTCATTCCGCTTATGGACGAGGTGATTTGCGTCAAACCGATGAATCCGCGTTCTATGAGTGCTGATGATTTGGCGAAGGCATGCGAAAATTATTGCGATACATGTATGCCAATGGACAATGATTCTGCAGTTGAAACGGCTTTTAAGTATCTTTCCGATAACGAAAATTCTGCACTGGTGGTTTGTGGTTCTTTCTACATGGCTTCAGAAATCCGTCCGATAATTTTGGGCAAAATAAATTAATATGAGTAAAGAAAAAGCAGGATACTGAGATGAACTCTCAAAGTATCCTGCTTGATTTTTTATTCGGTTTCGGATGAAGAAGATGATTCGTCCTCAGATAGAATATAGATCACAATTTCCTGAACGGAGAAATCGGGATTTTTCTTAAGTGCACCCGAAAGAGACTCTTCAATCTTCTGAAGCTGTTCGTCGCTCTTGTCCGCATCGCTTACCTTCCAGCCGAGAACATCGCCGTAATATCCGAGATAAGCCTCTGCACATTTGCGGCGGTCAGCGTCTGATGCTGATTCCCAGTTGCTGTATTTCCACTGAAGATAAACTGAGTCGTACTCGTTTTTTACCGTGCTTACAGTACTGCTGTCATCGCTCGAAGCATTTGCATCGGAGCTTTCAGCAAGAGCGCTTGCTTCTTCCTGAAATGCCGCATACGGGTTGGAGCTTTCTGCTGTTTCACTGCTTACGGTGGTGCTTTCAGTATCAGTGTTTGCCGAGCTTTCAGCTGAATCGTTCGATGAGCAAGCCGAAAGAGTGAGAATGAAAGCGATGCCGAGTATAATATATAGGGTTCTTTTCATTTGGTTATCCTTTGCTTATTCTATGTTTGGTTCGTTGGATTCTGTTTTAAGAAAATCGCTTCTGAGCAATGAGTAATAGCTTACGGAAACAATTCCTTTGCCCTCCCAGAAATCACCGTTTCTTGAGGTGCCCTCAAGTACAAATCCGCATTCCTCGAGAAGATTTTTGAACCAATAGTATTCAGGCAGACAAATCGCCTTTATTCTTGAAATTTCGACTTGTTTGAACATATACTCGATTACGGTTTTGAGAGCGAGAATGTTTTGAGGAGAATTTTTGAGTTTCTTGGAGAAGTTGAAATCAATAGTACATGAATCGATTTTAACATCAAAATCTTTAACAATAATAATTCCGTCAAGCGTGTGAACATCGTCATCGGTACTGATACCGAACCAAACCGACTGTTTAGCTTTGAAAAGAGAGTCAATTTGACGGTATAGATCGGTGATGTTGTAATCGTTGTATTCAGGTCTTTTGGGACTGTATTTCACATATGTCTCGTCATTCATCAGTTCTATAAGCGGATTTGCCTGTGATGGCTGAATCTTCGCCAAAGTCAAATTTTCTTCGACTATGAACGGGTAATTCTCAAACAATAAATCCTTATTCATAATATCACCACCTATATACAAGTATACATCAAAAATCAGGGCATTTAATGAACTTTATGTTAAAGATAGATGCTCAAGATCCTTCAAATCAAACGGAGTCTGCTGATAAACATAGTAATTAAGCCAGTTTGAGACAAGAAGATGAGCATTACTTCTCCATGTGAACGGCGGAGTTTTGCTTGGGTCGTCATCAGGAAAGTAGTTGTAGGGAACTTTCGGGTTTAGGTTTTTGTTGACATCACGGAAATATTCTTTTGCGAGAGTGTTTCTGTCATACTCAGCATGCCCTGTTACAAAGAACTGTCTGCCGTTTTTCTCGGCGATTATATGAAGACCGGCTAAATCGCTATAAGAAAGAGGGATTAGCTCGGGGTGTTTTTTGATATCCTCAAAAAGCACCTCGGTATATCTTGAATGCGGAGCAAAGTAGTTATCGTCAAAACCACGCATCAAAGGATGAAGCGGATTTAGAACCGTATGATGATAAATTCCGCTGAGCTTTTCTTTCATAAGATATTTTTGAATTCCGAAATGATAATAAAGACCAGCCTGAGCACCCCAACAAATATGAAGTGTGCTGTAAACATTTGTCTTACTCCACTCCATAATTTTGCAAATCTCTTCCCAGTAGTCGACTTCCTCGAATTCCATCTTTTCAACGGGAGCACCTGTGATAATCATACCGTCATAACGGTTTTCCTTAATATCGTCGAATACCTTATAGAACGTATTGAGGTGCGAAGAAGAAGTATTCTTACTTAAATGCGTTGCGGTATGAATGAAATCTACGTTAACCTGAAGCGGAGTGTTACCGAGAAGACGAAGAAGCTGAATCTCAGTTTCCTGCTTGGTTGGCATAAGATTGAGAAGAAGTATGTTAAGGGGACGAATCTTCTGACTTTCGCCTCGCTCGGGTGACATAACGAAAATATTTTCGGACTCAAGCACTTCGAGGGCGGGCAAGTCCATATTAATTCTGATTGGCATGATGAATTACCTCTTATATAAAAAGATTAGAAGAATTATAACACAATAAGTAAGAGTAAACAATAACAAAGAAAATGAGAAAAATTTAAAATAATGCTTGACTTTTAAAAGGACAAGTGATAAAATAACAAAGCACTCGAGATGAGGGCGATAACATACCGAGAAGCTTCTGAAAAAACTTTTAAAAAAAGTTCTTGACAAAAGCGAAACGGTA
>CAVBOS010000226.1:0-3207 GCA_963597005.1 Lachnospiraceae bacterium | reverse complement strand
GTCTATCATCACTACGATGTATGGAGACACACGGTAGGCGTGGTCGGGAATATGTCTCCCAAGCTAAGCTATCGACTGTCGGCTCTTTTTCATGATTCTGGCAAGCCACAGGCAAAGAAAACCGACAAATTGGGATTTGATCACTTTAAAGGTCATGTCGAGATAAGTGTGCAGATTGCCGACAAGGTTCTTGAAGATTTCGGTTATCCGTCCGAACTCAAGGAGAATATTCACTTTGCCGTTTTGCATCACGAGGAGAAAATTCCTGTTTCAAGAGCACGCATGAAGCTGCTCATGAACTGCGGTAATGAAGAAAAAATGAGGCTTCTGAATTCGCTCCAGTTTGCCGACAATCAGGCAAAGACATTTTCGGTCGGCACTGGAAGACTGAATATTGAGATTGACGCTCATGCACTTATTAACGATATTATCGAAAGCGGAGAGTGCTTCAGTCTTAAACAGCTTGCCGTAAAGGGAAACGATTTAGCTATGCTTGATATAAGAGGAAAGGAAATCGCACTGACGCTTGATAATCTTTTGCTCGAGGTTATTGCGGAAAAAGTGCCGAATGAGAAAGAGGCTCTGTTAAATTCGGCAGAAAGCATAATCGAGGAAATCAGGAAAAATAATCCCGACTATCTGATTAATTTAAAGGAAGAATGCTCAAGCTTTGCCGAGAAATACGGAAAGCGATTAAATGGCTAAATATAAGAAAAAATATGAGGTGGAAGTTATGGAATTCGAGAAGAATTTAACCGTAAAAACCAAACAAGGAGTTATCGAGGGAGATTTCTGCGCTGACGGAAAGGTGCGTGTGTTCAAGGGCGTTCCTTATGCCGAGCCGCCGGTCGGTAAGCTGAGATTTGTCCGACCGCAACCGAAAAAGCCGTGGATTGGAGTAAGATCGTGTAAAAGCTTTGCACCGCAAGCCATGCAGACTGACAAGACTAAGGGTGAGCTTTATCCCAAGGAATTTTACTCTGTAGAGATGCCGCCTATGAGTGAGGACTGCCTTTATCTAAACATTTGGACGCCGACAGAGACAAGTGGCGAAAAGCTTCCTGTTCTCATGTGGATTCACGGCGGAGCATATATGCACGGCTACGGCAGTGAGATAACAATGGACGGTGAGGGCTTTGCGAGCAAGGGCGTAATACTTGTAACCATAAACTACCGTGTGGGTGCGCTGGGATTTTTCGCTCACGATGATCTTGAGAAAGAGAACAATGAGGGAATTTCAGGCAATTACGGCTATATGGATCAGATTGCCGCACTCAAATGGATTCATGAAAATATAGAAGCTTTCGGCGGAGATGCCGAGAGAGTTTCAATCGCAGGACAGTCGGCCGGCTGTATGAGCGTTCAGACGATTATTTCAAGTGAAACGACAGTCGGACTTGTGAAGTCGGCAATTTTGCAGTCGGGCGGCGGAATACCGGGTTTTGCGGGGGATTATTCCAAGGACGAGCAGAAGAAAATGTCGCTTGAGCTGATGGATATACTCGGTGCAAAGAGCGTTGAGGAGCTTCGTGAGATGTCGGCTGAAAATATTTGCTACGGTGGATATGCCGTGAACGAAAAGCATGAGGGACTTTGCTGGCGGCCGAATGTTGACGGTTATCTTCTCAAGGACACAGTATCAAATCTTGCAGTTAACGGAAAAATCCACGACATTGCATATATGATAGGCTCTACTAAGGACGAGATGGGCGGCGGCACAGCAGAACTTCTCGCAGAAAGCGCAAAGAAATTTGCACTCAATCAGGAGAGTCTCGGAAAACCGCCTGTATATGTTTACAGCTTTGAGCACGATTTGCCGGGCAGTGATGACGGCGCATTCCATTCCTCGGAGCTTTGGTACGAATTTGAAACGCTAAGTCGCTGTTGGCGCCCAATGGGTGAGAGTGACTATAAGCTCAGCCGAGAACTCAGCACGCATTTCGCAAATTTTGTTAAGAACCAAAATCCGAGTGGCGACGGTGTTTCCGAGTGGAGACCGTACAAAGAGAATGATAATTTTGTCATGAGATATATCTAATAAATAAACCCAACCGAAAAACCATATCGCTTCGGTTGGGTTTTGCTTTGTGTATTTTTAAGTTATCTCTTGGTGATATCCTTTGTGAGATCTTTGATTACTTCGCCGCCGATGATAAGTCCGACTACCGACGGAACGAAAGCGTTGCTTCCGGGAACGCTTCTTCTCTGGGTGCATTTTCTTGCCGTGCCGGGTGGGCAAATGCAATGAGATTTACAGCTGATTGCCATATCCTCAATGGGAGTGAGCGGCTGTTCTTTGGAGTAGACAACCTTCAGTTTTTTTACACCTCTTTTTTTGAGCTCTGTTCTCATTACTCTTGCGAGCGGACAAACGCTTGTCTTGTAAATATCGGTGACTTCAAATGCCGTTGGGTCAAGCTTGTTTCCCGCTCCCATTGAGCAGATTATCGGAGTATTTGCCGCCTTTGCATTCATGACAAGCGCAAGCTTTCCCGTGACGGTATCGATAGCGTCGACGATATAATCGTACTGAGTGAAATCGAACTGGTCGGCTGTATCAGGTGTATAGAAGGTCTTATATGTAGTTACCTTGCAATTTGGATTGATGTCGTGGATTCTTTCTTCAGCGACGTCAACCTTATACTTTCCGACTGTTTTTCTTGTTGCGATAATCTGTCGGTTGATATTGGTAAGGCAGACTTTATCATCGTCAATGAGGTCGATTGCACCTACGCCTGAGCGTGCAAGTGCTTCGACGGTGTAGCCGCCTACGCCGCCGATTCCGAAAACGGCAACACGGGAATTTTCAAGCTTCTTCATGGCTTCGTTTCCGAAAAGGAGCTCGGTTCTTGAAAAACTGTTAAGCATATATTTCTCTTTCCTCTCTTTTACTTTTGCTATTTTTTACATAATTCCGTAGGGGGCTTTTGTTCGCCCACTCACCAAGGCTGTTTAAAGTCAATAATATATATTTAAACTGCCTTTTTGTTCGGTACTTATCTTTGTGCTAATAATTCGATATGTACTTTTGGAAATTTTACACTATTCCGTAGGGGCGACCTTCGGTCGCCCACCCACCAAGGCGGTTTAAAGTCAATAATATATATTTAAAACTGTCTGTTCTGTATTTATCTTTGCGTAAATCGGTCGGCTTGTCGGCTTAACTACGGGCATTCGCCCTGAAAATGCTTCGCATTTTCGGTTAAG
>CAVBOS010000225.1:0-3215 GCA_963597005.1 Lachnospiraceae bacterium | reverse complement strand
TTCACATGGATGTTTTCGGAGATCCTGACAAAAAGCAACTTGATGAGTTTTTCTCCGCTCTTTGCGACCACATTGAAGATGAGATTAATCTCGACAGAAAGAATATCTACATGAATGTAACTCCGTTCTATTCGTGGGGAGCGAACGGAAGATATAATTAACTAATTAAGTAATTAGCCCCGTGCCAAGAGGAAATATGGAAATAAAAGAAGAAAAGTTAATCAGTAAAGAATCAATCGAACAGACTGAACAGAAAGTACAAGTGCCTGATATTAAGGATGAACTTATTGCAAAGGCAAAAGAAGCTGGAGTAAAGGTAACCAAAGCTCAAGCCGAAAAGTTTCAAAAGTACCTTGAAATGCTTCTTGAGTGGAATGAGAAAATCAATCTCACCGCAATCACCGATCCAAGTGAATGTGTGGTTAAGCATTTTGTGGATTCGCTTCTGTTTCTAAAAACGGTAAGCCCCAAGCAGAATGCCAAGATAATCGATGTCGGAACAGGAGCCGGTTTTCCGGGAATACCGATTGCAATTATGCGTCCCGATGTCAAGCTTACATTGCTCGACAGCCTCAATAAGCGACTTGTCTTTTTGCGTGAGGTCTGCAAGGAGCTCAATATCGAAGCAGAGTTCGTGCACAAGAGAGCCGAAGAGGCGGGAAAAATCAAGGGCATGAGGGAGAGCTATGACATTGCCACGGCAAGAGCGGTGGCAAGAATGAACACTCTCTGCGAATACTGTATTCCGCTTATCAAGATGAAAGGACTCTTTGTTGTAATGAAGGGCCCCGGTCTTGAAGAGGAAATGGTCGAGGCTAAAAAGGCAATAAGCTTGCTCGGATGTGACGTAAAAAAAGAGGAAAGCTTTATTTTGCCGAATGAAGAAAAAAGTGAAAGAAGAATTGCGGTTCTTCAGAAACTGCGCTTCACTCCTAAGGCTTACCCACGTCACGGAAACAAAATAACAAAAGATCCGATTGTTTGACTTTAGAAAATCGCTTCCAAACGGAGGCGATTTTATTTTTCTGCTGTTTTTTGAGAAGAAAAAGCTTTTTTCTTTAAAAATTGCCTTTAGAAGAGCAATAAAACCAATTTTTGAATGAAAAATCGTCTTATTTTCTAATTTGACTTCCGTGTTTTGTGCGTTTAATCGGTTGTTATTGAGAACGGAATATGATAAAATAAATAAGTTAAAGAAAAAATAAGATGAAAACTGAAAATTTCACCGTATAAAAAGCGAAAAAAGCGAAAAATTACATACGGAAATCACGAAAAAATCAGTCAGAGGAGCGAAAATATGTCAAAAATTATATCAGTTGCTAATCAAAAAGGCGGAGTAGGAAAAACCACAACCGCTGTGAATTTAGCCGCTTCTTTAGGAGAAAAAGGAAAAAAGGTACTTCTTATAGATATTGACCCACAGGGAAACTCCACATCGGGACTTGGAATTGATAAGAGAAATGTCAAAATCACAAGTTATGATGTTCTTATGGAGTCATCAGACGCCGCTTCGGCAGTGCTCGAAACGGAATTTAAGAATTTATCGCTTATTCCCTCGAGTATGGATCTTTCTGCCGCAGAAATTGAGCTCGCCGAAAAGGAAAAGCGTGAGAGCATAATGAAAAACGCTCTTGCACCAATCCGTGCAAATTACGATTATGTGGTTATCGATTGCCCTCCGTCACTCGGACTTATCACAATGGGAGCACTTGTTGCATCGGACACAATCCTCATTCCGATTCAGTGCGAATTCTATGCACTTGAGGGACTTTCACAGCTTATGAATACCGTCAGAAGAGTAAAGCGTCAGTACAATGACCGCCTCGACATCGAAGGCGTATTGCTCACTATGTATGACGGAAGACTCAACCTCACTCAGCAGGTAGTGGGAGAGGTCAAGAAGTTCTTCCCACGCAAGGTTTTCTCGACTTCCATTCCGCGTTCGGTTCGACTGTCCGAAGCACCGGGCTTTGGTATGCCGGTTCTTTACTATGACAAGAGCGGAAAGGGAACAAAGGCTTATTTGAAGCTTGCCGAAGAGATACTTGAGAACAACAGAGATCTGTAAGGGGAATGAACATGAAAAGAAGCGGACTTGGAAAAGGTCTTGATACCATTTTCGCTCAGAATATCGACGAGACAAGCGGAAATGTAAATATTAAAATAAGTGATATCGAGCCAAACAGGGAACAGCCCAGAAAAGAATTCGACCCCGAAACTCTCTCTGAGCTTGCAAGCTCAATTGCAGAGCACGGAGTTTTGCAACCGATTTTGGTGCGCCCGATTTATGCCGGCGGTTATCAGCTTGTAGCGGGCGAGAGAAGATGGAGAGCAGCAAGGATTGCGGGACTTACTGAGATTCCTGCAATAATAAGAGATATGGACGACAGGGAGTTCATGGAAATTTCTCTTATCGAGAATTTACAGCGTGAAGACCTTACACCTATCGAAGAGGCAAAGGGAATAAGCGTTCTTATGGACACCTACGGACTCACTCAGGATGAAGTCAGTAAATCAGTCGGAAAATCACGCCCTGCCGTTGCAAACGCACTCAGACTTCTTAAGCTTCCCGAGGATGTACTCGAGATGATTGAAAACGGCGTGCTTTCCGCAGGCCACGGCAGAACTCTTCTGGGACTCGAGGACGAGAGCAAGATAGTCTCAATCGCCGAAAGGGCGGCTGAAGAGCAGATGAGTGTGCGTGAACTCGAAAAGCTTGTAAAGAAAGAGAACACTGCACCGAAGACGGTAAAGCCTAAAAAGCAGAACCACTACTTTGAAGAGGTTAGACTTGCTATGGGCGAGCACCTTGGAAGAAAGGTCACCGTTACAGGCAACAAGAAAAAAGGCGTTTTGCAGATAGAGTTTTACGGCGAAGAGGACTTGGCGGAGCTTGTGAAACAGCTTGAAGCAAAGTCAGATAACGAATAAATCAAACGACAGGTCGGTGAAAGCCGATCTGTTTTTCGTTTTAGCCTACTTGGTTTATATTTACTGCTGATTCGGTGCGGAAATGTCTGACTGTGGATTTAGAGTGTGGAGTTGGGATAGAACGATATTTGTGTTCTGATTTTTGTCTTAGTGCGTATAGGTCGGACATTTTCCGTGCTTGTCTTTTTACCTGTTTAGTATTTATCTTTGTGTAAATCAGTCGGTTTGTTCGGCTTAACTACGGGCATTCGCCCTGAAAATGCTTCGCATTTTCGGTTAAGCTT
>CAVBOS010000224.1:0-3221 GCA_963597005.1 Lachnospiraceae bacterium | reverse complement strand
ATAGTATGTTGACCGGGACAATCCGATTGCATCTAACAAATCTTCAGTCGGAAACCTTTTTCGCGGAGTTTTTGGATTATTGCAGCTTTTTCGCCTTGAGTTGCGCTGCGCATCTCTCTTCTCTAAAGGCAATCTCTTTTTTTACAACAGCTATCTCCGCTTTCAGACGTTCATTCTCTGCTCTGAGTCGAATCATTTCTTCTCGTTCTGATGGGGTCAGTTCTGCTGGCTCTGCTTTCTTTTTCATGGCAGACTCCTTAGGCGGCCGTCCTTTTCGCTGTGTGGCCAATCCTTGATGCCATTTCATTTTATAGCATCTTACCCAACTGTACAAGAGACCTCTGTCAATTCCTGTAGCTATTGCTGTTTCCATACATGACGCACCGGATAGTACCTTAACCACTAGTTCTTATTTTTCTTCTGCAGTCCGTATTTTGTTCTGCTTTTTATGCCGCAATACTTCTGGGCCGCAAGCCTTTTCCAGCCGAAGCCAACAAACAACTGCACATGAAATCTATCCGTGTTTACTCCTTCTGGAGTTTTAGGCCACTTCCCTTGTCGATACAATTCAACACATTGCTTTTTAAACTCATAACTGTATTTCATGAAAATACCCCCAATACTGGGTGTCCAGTATTGGGGGTACATATCAAAAGTGAACCGTGGCTATAAATTAATATTTAGTGTATCCGTCAACTCTACCTACACCTATACCGACCAATAAAGCCAGAGTAAATTAAGAACAAATGGTTATTCCAAATGTCCGCTATACGCTTAATAGTTGATCGTGCAACTGTTTCCGCCAAAATTAAAAGTCGGTGCGTATTCTTCCATCATAGCAAAAATATACCCTAACATTTTCTCTGAAATCTTCAATTCATTTGCGCATTCAGATAGATTAGAAATAATATTGTACTTTTGATTTTCACAGTCAAAACTTTTTTCAACGCATGACAATGATTCCAATTTTCTGATAACTGCAGAAAAGGAATTTTCCGTACAAATAAATTCAGAAGCATTTTCTGCATATGGTTCAAAGTCTTTCCTACTTGTCCATTTTACACCACATATTATTTCAGAATTATTTTCTCCGGTATTTATGTCATTAGAAAATCCATTAAGATACTTGCTATTGTACGATATATTGCGCCCTGATTAAGCGTTTTATCGGTGTGCCAGCTTTCAGTCAGCCATTCTTTATCCTTGTTTGAATTATGAGATTGCCATAAAAGTAGTGCGTCTTTCCAGTAAAATTATCGGTCTTTTTTACTAAATTGTTTACTGTTAAAGAGCAAGCTTTTTCATAAGCTATCTCCACACTAGATTTTTCACTTTCGTGAGTTTGTACTTTAACGGGCTCCTCGTTTTGACTTTCTGCAGATATTTCGTTTCCATATGAAACCGGGAATCTGTCAACTAAGTCCTTCCCGTTTATTCTTGTACTCATAATACCTGAGAATGAATTCAATTCACTTGGAAAATAATCTGAATTAAATCCAAAATATCCAATGCGAATATATCTTTCGTATGTGGAGGAATTGTTGTAACATTTCCGGAAATTTGTTCTTCTCCATTTATAGTAAAAGATTCAAATCCAATAGTTATACTCACTTCTCTTTTATTCTCAATGTAAAAATTGAGTCCTTGGGCATCGGTTGAGTATTGTTTTGTTCCTTCTGAGAGGTTAATTTCAAGATGTTCGGTACCCCCTAAATTACTATCGCATACGGAGAATTCTTCAGCACCTATGTCGTTTATAAACACAGTACCATTAAGGGACATACTTGCATGTTCAACATAGGTTAGGTCTCCATTCTCTATGCACACCTTTGTCCCGTGAGTGCCTATTGTCCAATCGTTCCCACCACCCCATGAATTATACCCGATTCTATCTAGTGCAATGTTTAATATTACCAAAATTTCTGAATCTGATAAATTTTCAATTTTAAATTCAATTCCCGTTCTTAAAATCCTATTACATGAAAGTCGAATGTTTGCCTCCTCGTACAGTAATTTATTAACAGAAAATCCCACATTTTTGCTACCAGAATCTGATGTTAAACTTTGATTATTGGTAGAATATGTCTTGTCCTTCGTCAATCAATGAATCGGCTATAGAATTAGTCGTTGAATTTTTGTTATTGCAACCGCAAATGTCGAATACTATAAAGAACAAACATATCAAGGCTTTTTCATTATTTTTCATTTTTACAGCTCCTTTGTATCACAGTGGGCAAAAATATGCAATATAGGTAGGTTAATAAATGCCAAATTTCGTAATCGGATAAAAGAAAATTGTTGCGGAGCGTATATCTGTTGATATAGCTATAGAAAGAAACGGCAAAGTTGTCACATATAGAATATACATAATGAACTTATTAACCGGATAATTTTACCTACATTCTTAAACTTGAGAGATATGATTGTTGTTCAAAATAAAACTTGCCTTCACTTGACAAACCTAATATTCTATTATAAAATATAACAGTGTTATATAGCACTGTTATATTTTTGATTGGAGGGGAAAATGTCACTAAAAGCAGACAGCACAAGGGAAAACATATTAAATACAGCGAAGAAGCATTTTCTTGAGGAAGGGCTTGACGGTGCGTCGCTGAGGAATATAGTGAAGGATGCGGGGCTTACAACAGGAGCATTCTACAAATACTATCCCACAAAGGAAAGCCTTTTCGATGCGCTTATCGACCCATATGTGGAGCATGTTTATCAGATTTATGATAACATTCTTGCAGATTTTGAAGAGCTTTCGGCTCAGTCTCAAACCGATCACATGACCGAGGCGTCGGGTGACGGCATAGATCAGATTGTGGACTATGTTTATGCCAACTACGATAATTTTCGCTTACTCTTGAAGTGCGGAGACAGCGGAAAGTTCGCCGATTTTATCCACAATATGGTAGAGCGTGAAATAGACTCTACGCTTAATTACATGGATACCATGCGAAAATCAGGAATTGATATTCCCGTGATTGAGAGAAGTCTTATGCACATGGTTTATACAGGATTTTTCTCTTCAATATTTCAGATAATTGAGCACGATATTGAAAAAGATGTAGCCAAAAAGAATATCGCTCAGTTAAAAAGGTTCAATACGGGCGGATGGGAGAAGCTGTTTAATATCAATTTTCCCGATTGCTGATTAAGTGATTTATAAGTAAAAGCTAATATGCCGACAAAGGCGTATTGCTTTAATAAAGAGT
>CAVBOS010000223.1:0-3223 GCA_963597005.1 Lachnospiraceae bacterium | reverse complement strand
GATTGAAGTAGGAAAAGGAGTAAAATAAAATGAAAAAGCGCATTGCGATTGGTGCAATTATAAAATACAACTCCAAATTTCTTCTGGTTAAAAAAACAGCAGAGCATGATGTTAAGTCAAGCGAATTCCATCCTTATATTGATTTTTTGAAAGGCGGAGTTAAAGAGGGGGAATCCTTGACTCAAGCACTTAAAAGAGAGCTTAAGGAAGAGATTAATGCAACTGAAGACATTTATGACATTATTGCTTGTGTTGAGGAACCGTTGATTTTCAAATTCAAAAATTCTTCAAAATACGATGAACAAGAAACATGGTTTTTCATAATTCAACTGCACGATTGTATAGAATTAGACGCTAATCCTGACGAAGTGGGTGAAATATACTTAGTCGATTATGAGACAATGTTAAACTCTCTTGAATTTAAAGAAACAAAAGAATTTATTATTAAAAATTCTTCTAAATATGGATTAAAATGATTTTAATATAAGGTGTGATATCATGAATAAATATATTGTGGTATTCCAAAAAGCGTTTAAATCACAAATAATATATAAATCTGCCTCATTAAGCGGAATGCTAAGTACGGTTTTATCTTTCGGTATTCAAATTTGTCTTTGGAAAGCCTTATTAGGCACAGAATTATGTGAAGGAAACTCCTTCTATGATATGATTCTGTATGTTTTAATCACCCTCTTTGTGTCAACACTTACCCGAGCAAATGTTTCTACTACAATAGAAAACGCCATACTTGACGGCAGTATTTCAACTGAACTTCTCAAACCGATATCTTACAAATATTTTTTATTATCAAATATATTGGGAAAGAACTCCTACGGCCTAATAACAAGAGTTTTCCCTGTTGCCGTAATTGGAATAATCATTCTTTTGATCGGTAATCAAACTAACATTTCTATTCTGTCAGCAGTATTGTTTATTGTGGCTGTAATATTAGGAATATTGATAATGTTTGAAATTACTTATCTCTTTGGATTGTTGGCTTTTAAAATTCAGCGCTGCTGGTATTTGAGATTCTATGTGGATGCATTCACCAAATTTTTCGGTGGTACAACAGTTCCGCTTTGGTTTTATCCTGCTTTTTTACAAAAGGTCAGTTACTTTTTACCATTTAGATATATAACTTTTGAGCCAATCAACATCATTTTGAATCGCATTTCATTACAACAGTCATGCTTCAGTATTTTAATCGCTGCGACATGGTTAGTTGTTTTGAATTTGCTGGATTTGAAGATGTGGAATTATGCCACTCGCAATTTATCAATTAACGGAGGCTAAGCATGAAGAGATATTTAAAATTGTTTTCCAGCTATTTTTCTGTAACTTTTCGTGCCGGCACTATTTATAGAAGCACGTACATTGCGGGCATAATCGGTCAATGGCTGGGTTATGGTGCTACCTATGCAACGATATACATATTAACGACAAAATTCACAAACTTAAACGGCTGGAGTCCTTCGGAAGTTTTGTTGTTATATGGCCTATCAGTACTGTCATATTCGATTGCCGCTACTTTTTTCTTTAATTCAGCAACTAATTTAAGTAGCAAAATACGGACAGGTGAATTTGATCTTACTCTTACTAAGCCGCTTAATCCATTTGTTCACGAAGTATTCTCAGGAATAAACACCGGTTATGTAAGTCATATATCTTTGTCTATTGCCGTAATCATATATGCTTTAATAAACACTTCGTTTACTACATCAATTCAAACTATTATAGCCTTAATAGTAATGGTTTTAGGAGCGACACTTATTCAAGCAGCGGCATTGATAGCTAGTTCGGTTCTTAGCTTTTTTACTTTAAATGAAAATCCGGTGCTGGATTTTTTGCTGTTCAATTTCAAGGAATTTATCAATTATCCAATAACTATTTATCCTAAAATAATTCAAATTCTCCTAACTTTTATTTTGCCGTTCGCATATATCAATTTTTATCCGGCATCATTTTTGCTACAAAAGGAGTCCCCTAATGGATTTCCTTCCATACTTATCTACTTAACGCCTGTAGTCGGCGCAATATGTTTTGTTCTAAGTGTGTTGTTGTGGAACTGGGGACTAAAACACTACAAAAGCAGTGGATCTTAAAGGAGTTTACAATGTCATATATAGAAGTTAAAGATTTATGCAAAGAATACCAAATAGTTAAAACAGAAAAGGGAATAGGCGGAGCTGTAAAATCTTTGTTCCATAGAGAATATACTGTTAAACAAGCTGTTAGAAATGTAAGTTTCTCTTTAGAAAATGGGGAAGTTGTCGGTTACATCGGGCCTAACGGTGCAGGAAAGTCCACGACACTAAAAATGCTTTCGGGAATTTTAATTCCTACAAGCGGATCGGTAAATGTAGGTGGAATTGTTCCTTATAAAGACCGAAGTGCAAATGCAAGAAAAATCGGAGTTGTTTTTGGTCAACGTTCTCAATTATATTGGGATTTGCCGATAAGAGATTCTTTCGAACTGAATAAAAGCTTATACGAAATCCCCGATGACAAGTTTCGTAAAAATTGTGATTTTTTCACTGAAGTTTTGGATATGGAAAGCTTTTTGGATCAACCCGTGCGCCAATTAAGTTTAGGTCAAAAAATGAAAGCCAACATAGCGGCGGCTTTATTGCACGATCCGGAGATACTATATTTAGACGAACCAACCATAGGCTTGGATGTAATAAGTAAGAAAATGCTTCGTGAAGCAGTAAAAAAGATAAACAAAGAAAAGGGCACTACAATTATTCTTACTACACATGATATGGATGATATTGAGGCTGTGTGTAAACGCTTAATTATGATAAACAAAGGTCAGATGATGTTTGATGGTGAATTAAAAGCTTTCCGATCGAAATTCGGACACAAGCAAATTATCCGTTTGGAGTTTGCAAATGAGGTACCAATTTGGCAAAACATCGAAGGCTTGAGTCTCTCCAGAACAGAATCTGATGCAATTGAAATTGAGATTCTTGATAACAGCGACATTAAAACTTCTGTTTCTAAACTTTTGAATTTGTATAACCCACAAAATATATTCATACAGGAACCAAATATTGAAGATATTGTCGAGCTTGCATACAAAGAAAAGGCATAATACTATATATGGGCATCTCTCATCTATATGATGGGGGATACCCACGAATAAAACAGTGTTAAAAAATAATTCTTAAAAAATAAAAAAAGTTGTTGACAAACGAAAGAGTGCGTGATATAATTCAATAGT
>CAVBOS010000222.1:0-3226 GCA_963597005.1 Lachnospiraceae bacterium | reverse complement strand
CGGGTGTTGTCTGCACAGACTGGATGGTTCTCAACGAGGGCATGAACGAAGGTAAGAGATACCAGGGCTGGGGCGAATATATCGAGAGAAGCGATGTCACCCCGGGCGAAAGAGCATTCATGGCTATCATGTGTGGTGTCGACCAGATGGGCGGCTGCTCCAATCCTCAGGTTCTCATAGACGCTTACAATTTCGGCTGTCAAAAGGTAGGCAAAGAAGTCATGGACGAAGCCTTTGCAACCAGCGCAAAGAGACTTCTTCAGGGCTATTTCCTCACAGGTCTTTTTGAAAATCCGTACCTTGACGAGAAAGCCGCTCTTGCCGATGTCAACTCCGAGGACAAGCAGGAAGAAGCACTCAAGGCACAGGTCAAGGCTGTTGTCATGGTAAAGAACGAAAACTCAGCCATTGTACCGCATTACAAGAGAATAAAGGTCTATGTGCCTGCACTTTACGAAGCTCCGCACAAGGATATGGATCACGTAAAGGGATTGGTTATCACGGACGCAAAGGTAAGCTATCCTATAAGCATTGAGACCATGGAAAAGTACTTTGATGTAGTCACCGACCATGTGGACGGCGCAAACGTCACAAGACTTACCGAGGATGAATTAAAGGGAGTAGATCTCGTTCTCATCCCCGCAAAGGAACCGGGCAACTCGTTCCCACAGGACGGCAGAGATCCCGACAACATGAAATTCGTTCCGATTACCCGTCAGTACGGCAAATATGTCGCAAACGGCCCGTATGTAAGAAAGGTCTCTCTTGCCGGAAACACACTTCCAGACGGAACAAAGGAAAACCGTTCTTACTTCGGAGAAGAGGCTCTCACAACCAACCCCGAGCAGCTTGACCAGATTCTCGAGGCAGCCGCAATGGCTAAGAAAATCGGCGTTCCGAGTGTTGTTGCAATGTTCATGGGCAGACCGATGTGCTTCCATGAGTTTGAAAAAGAGGTTGACGGCATAGTCGTAACCTTCTCACAGCCTTCAAACTACGGTGGCGGAACAGCATCCAGCGAGGCTCTCGCTCAGATTGTCGCAGGCGTAAGCGAACCGAGCGGACTTCTTCCGATGCAGATGCCTAAGGATATGGACGATGTCGAGAGACAGTGTGAGGATACCCCACGTGATATGGAGTGCTACACCGATTCCGTCGGAAACAAGTATGACTTTGCTTACGGACTTAACTACTCAGGCGTAATCAAGGATGACAGAGTTGAGAAGTACTTTGTACCGGCACTCACAAAACCGTCAAGATAAGATAAAATATAAAGCTAAATAACCTCCAAAGCAAAACGGCTCAGGCAAATCAAAAGGTTTGTCTGAGCCGTTCTTAATTATTTTGTTTTACTCAAGTCTATCAAGAAGATCCCACACGCCGAGCATATACTGCGTGCCTAGTGCACGGTCGTATTTACCGTAACCGGGTCGACAAACCCCGGGGCCCTCCTCCCAGAGCTGTCTGCCGTGGTCTGGTCTGATGTAGCCCTCCCACTTAGCCGCATGAAGTGCTCTTAAAATATCGATTATTCCCGTTTCACCGCATGAGTCGCGGTGAGCCGCCTCGGAGAAATCTCCGTTTGGGAAATGATGAATATTTCTGATGTGCGCAAAAGCTATTCTGTCGGCATAATGTGCCG
This sequence comes from Lachnospiraceae bacterium, assembly GCA_963597005.1. Lineage (GTDB taxonomy): Bacteria > Bacillota > Clostridia > Oscillospirales > Acutalibacteraceae > SIG603. The sequence continues at coordinate 1,584 of CAVBOS010000222.1, read as the reverse complement.
CAATCTCTGCGCAGTTGTTCTCAGGATTAGCGTTAAGACTTCCCGTGCACAGCGTCAGACAGTTGCACGGATGATTTATTGTTGACAAAAGCCTTCCGCAGGCGGCATCGTCAACCATAAGTCTCGGAAGTCCGAAAATATCCCATGGCGGATCGTCCATGTGGATAGCCATTTTCACTCCGGCCTCCTCACAGGTCGGCATAATCGCATTCAGAAAATAGAAAAGATTATCCCAAAGCTTTTCCTTGGTTACAGGTGCGTACGCTTTGAAAAGCTCGTCAAGCTTAGCCATTCTTTCAGGCTCCCAACCGGGGAAAGTCATTCCGAATTTCTCCGTGAAACTCATGATGTACTCAGCCATAGCCTTGTAGTCGTCCTTTATCATATCCTTCTGGTAGAATAGTGCAGTCGAACCGTCACCGACGGGATGAAAAAGATCTGTTCTCGTCCAGTCGAAAATCGGCATGAAATTGTAGCATATTACCTTTACTCCGTATTTGCCGAGATTTTTGATGCAAGTCTTGTAGTTCTCAATCAGCTTGTCTCTTGTCGGCTTTCCGATTTTGATATCATCGTGAACATTCACCGACTCCACCACCTCGGCATCGAAGCCATAGGAATGAATTTTCTCAACCTCGGCTTTAATTTCGTCCTCCTCCCAGATTTCACCCGGCATCTTTCGGTGAAGTGCCCAGACAATGCTTGTCACTCCGGGAATTTGCTTAATATCGGCAAGAGTAATCGGATCGTTTCCCTCTCCGTACCATCGCCAGCCCATTTTCATCGGCATATTACCACTCCTTATATTTTTACTTTAACACGGCAGATACACTTCGTGGAGCATCTGCTTTTAAATTATACACCGATTTGTTTTTCTGCTCAACGGATAAAATAAATGTTTCAATCGATAGAAAATAGCTATTGCTTTCATTCACTGTCTTTTTTATTAGTATTGATTTATATAAAATATCAAGTTATACTTGTCAACAAAAAAAGACATTGTTAAGAGGAGAATAAAATGTCGAATTTCATCTTCAGTGCAAATATAGTTTTGCCGATATTTTTTATAATCGTTCTGGGCTATTTACTCAAGCGCAAAGGACTCCTGACGAAAGAGTTTCGCTCAAAGGCGTCCACACTTGTTTTCTACTACGCTTTGCCCTGCTCTCTTTTCAGAAGCGTTGCGGGCTCTGACATGAAAAGCGGATTTGATTTAAAATTCGTTCTCTATGTAGTCGGCACAACCTTGGCTGTTTTCATTTTGGCATGGCTTATCACGCCGATTATTATCAAAGAGCGTTCGCAGATTTCGGCTACCGTCCACGGCGCCTATCGAGGAAATTTCGCCTATGTCGGTCTTGCGATTTTGACAAATCTTCTCGGAACGACCACGCTTCCGTGCTCCGTGCTCGTCATCGCATTCGTCATTCCGATTTACTCGATTTTGGCGATTATCGTTCTTTCCTACTATGACCCAAGCGGAAAAAAGCCGTCCGTAAAGACTCAGATAATCAAGATTATCAAAAATCCGCTGATCGTCGCAATTGTCATCGGTATTCCTTTCTCACTTCTTCAGATTAAAAT
>CAVBOS010000221.1:0-3237 GCA_963597005.1 Lachnospiraceae bacterium | reverse complement strand
AAAAGCACGAAGTGCTTTTAGGGCGCGTAGCGACCGTAGTTGACCGAGACAGCCGCCCTATTCGCACAAAGCAAAATACCGATCAAATATAAAAGAGAAAGGCTTGGAAGCTTAACCGAAAATGCACAGCATTTTCAGGGCGAACGCCCGTAGTTAAGCCGACAAGCCGAATGATTTACTCAAAGAGAAATAACGAACGCAAAGAAGAAAAAATACAGATTAAACAACCCTCAAAAAACAAAAAAACAGAACCAAAACGGTTCTGCGTTTTTTGTAAAAATCTTAAAAAGACTTCGACTTATGCGCCGAGCTTCTTAACAAGAGCTGACTTCTTTCTTGCAGCTGTGTTCTTGTGGAGAATACCCTTAGCGGCTGCCTGGTCGATTCTCTTAACAGTAACGCGAACGACCTCTGCCTTGTTCTCTGCGTTCTCCTCGATAGCTGTGTTAGCCTTCTTGATCTGAGTCTTGAGAGCGGAATTAGCAATCTTTCTCTGCATTGTCTTTGCCTCTGTGACTAAGACACGCTTCTTTGCTGACTTAATGTTTGGCATGCTGTGACACCTCCTCGAAATGATTTATATGACACCATAGGTGCTTAAATTTATGCGTCCTATGGCTTAAGATCGGGTCTGATAGCAGACCTAATCATTATAATTCCCAATAACGCGAGAATTATAATACCACAATCCGCCGAAAAAATCAAGAGATTTTTTCCATTTGACCGCCATAAATTAAGAATTAGGAACTTACCTAAAAAATTAAGCTTGCGGACTTAAATTTACTGCACTTTTCGTAAAAGAAAAGAGACACACAAAAAGAGAACCTCGAAAGGCTCTCCCTATGTCCATTAAATTTTGATTACTGAATGGATTCGTCAAGGTATCTCTCGAGCTCAGCCTCGTCCTTCTTCTTGTCGAAATAAACAAGCAAAGCGGTGACTGCAGCAACAACAGCGGCTACAGCTGAAACAATTGATACGATGATAACATATTTAGATGCGGGCTTTTTCATAATATTAACTCCTTTCAGGATATCTTTATTGTTTTGTGTTTTATGTAATAATAATAGCGAAAAAAGCGGCTCTTGTCAACAGTGACAGAGCCTTAACAAAGCCAATAAATTGTAAAAAAATATAGAATTTTATCCTTAGATATGCTATGATAAAATTTAGAAGAGTAATCGGCTCAGCCTTTCTCTTCTGTATTTTTTCTGACTGAATTTATACACACGATATTAGTACCGCAAAGGAAGATACATGAGAAACGCAGGAAAATTTCACATAGTCTCGCTCGACGAAGCCGAGCTTTTATATAACCGTGACCCCGAGAACTCCGTGATGATTGATGTCCGTGATGTTGACGAATATTACGTCAAGCACGCATCTCAAGCGATAAATCTGCCGCTTGACGATTTCAGCGAGGAAGCCCTCTCAAAGGTCATACCGTCCAAGGATACCAAGGTGTTCACCTATTGCCGTTCGGGACAGAGAAGCCGCAGAGCGATTTTACAGCTTATTGATTACGGCTACAAAAACCTTTACGACATGGGCGGCTTGAACGGCTGGCCATACAAATTCGGATACGGACTTGATTAATTAACAATTAATAATGAAGAATTCAAAATTAGCGAACACACAGTTTTTCTATTTGTGGCTCATGCTATTTAATTCTTAAATACTCCCGTAGGGCGGTCTTTGACTGCCCTTTTTTGCACTCTGCGCCTTTGCATAATTTCGTTTTTTTATCACATTATCCCGTAGGGGCGACCTTCGGTCGCCCTCGCACTAAGCTACATTAGTAAACAACGGTCATAAACCGCCTAATCGGGATTATATGTTCTTTTTCATTCAAAATATATCTTTTGTAATTAAGTCGGCTGTATTTGACAGCCTTTTTTATTTGTTCGATATATCTATTTGTGTAAGAAAAATGCCCGTCTGCGAATGCTTTTGGAGTGTTGAGAGTGGAGTTAGAGTAGAACGGTATTTATGTTCTGTGATTTTCTTAGTGCGCAGGTTCGGCTTCTTCGGTCAACTACGGGCGTTCCGCCCTAAAAATGCTGCGCATTTTTGGTTTCCCTCATCAGCCTATCTTTTTATTATCGCTTCGCTCTGTTCTTCTTTATTTATCTTCTACTTTGCTTTTCTCTCGTGGGCTCTGCCCACACCCGTTCGCTTTTTGTAAAAAGCGAAACCAAAAACTTTTGTTTCTCCCTCTCTTCCTATAAATTTGCATAGAAAAAGGGGCGGTCAAAAACCGCCCCAACAGAAATATTATGTTTTTTTAAATGTCAATTTCAAATCAACCAAACCGTTTTAAGGTCATTATTAATTTTTCATTATACATTATTATTTAACTCTTATTTCTGCTTTCTCTTTCTGATTGCCACCGAGCCTGTGAATGCACATACGCTTGCCGCAAAGACTGCGAGCCAAATGTTTATGTTGCTGTCGTCACCGGTCTTTGGTGAATTTGTGTTTGGTGTTGCTGTAGGTGTAACAGTCGGATTAACTGTCGGAGTAGGTGTTGCAGTCGGCTTAGCTGTTGGTGTCGGTGTGGGTGTTACAACAGGAGTCTTAGCATCCTTCATAACTACCTTGCCGCCGTCTACCTTACCGTCTTTACCGACTGTAAATGTGATAGCGTCTGCGACATCATATCCCTTAGGTGCTGTCTTCTCTGTAAGAGTGTATGTACCGAACGGAAGCTTGACTGTATGTGTCTTTAAGCTGCCGTCGGAGTTCTTTCCGTCAGAGCCTGAAGTCCAAGAAGCAACTACATTTCCGTCAGCGTCCTTAATCTCAAGCTCAGCGCCCGAAATTTCCTTGCCCGAAGTAGCGTCAACCTTGCTGATTTCGACATCCCACTCATGTATCTCATCGACCATAACAATGCTTGCAACTTCCTTGCCGTCAACGGTTACGATTCCGTTCTCGTCAACTGTGAAGGTTATGTCACTTGCAACATTGTATCCGGCAGGTGCTGAATTCTCATGTAAGGTGTAAGTACCCATTGGTACTTTTACTGTGTGAGTTTCGTTTGTACTTGTCCAAGTATCAACTGTGTTACCCTCTGCGTCTGTTACGGTGAGTTCTGCTCCCTCGAGCTCCTCGCCGCCAATATCCGTCTTGCTGATAACTACGTCTCTCTCGGTGTATGCATCTACCATTGTAACAGTTGTGACTTCCTCGCCGTTTACTGTTACCTTGCCGTCCTTATCGACTACAAATTCTATA
>CAVBOS010000220.1:0-3242 GCA_963597005.1 Lachnospiraceae bacterium | reverse complement strand
TATTCATACAGAGAAAAGATTAACGGTATTATAATAAATGACGGAGTTACATCAATTGAAAATGAGACTTTTTACAATTTAAAAAACGCTAAAAATCTTGTTATACCCAATAGTGTAACTGAAATAGGAGCAGCCGCATTTTGCAATTGTAGCAGTCTTACTGACGTTAAAATTCCGAATAGTGTAACTGAAATAGGAGAAGGCGCATTTTGCAATTGTAGCAGTCTTGTTAGTGTGACACTCCCTAACAATATTAAAACAATTAATTATGGGCTTTTTGAAGGCTGCCGCAATCTAACCGATGTCATTATTCCTGCAGGTGTGACTGAAATAAGAGATAGTGCGTTCGGTAGTTGCAGTAGTTTAAAAAGTATAACTATTCCCGACAGAGTTACTTCAATCGGTGATTTAGCTTTTAGTAATTGCAGCAGTCTTACTGATATAAAAATACCTGATAGTGTAACCGAGATAGGGAAGGGAGCTTTTTCAAAATGCAGCAATCTTTCGAGCGTAACACTTTCAGACAGTATAACGGGTATAGCTGACGAGTTGTTTTCAGGTTGCAAAAAGCTTACAGATATAAATATTCCTGAAAATGTTGTTGCAATCGGCGATTCGGCTTTTTCTGATTGTGTAAGTCTTAAAAGTATAACAATGCCCAATTATATAAGCTACATAGGAGAATTGGCGTTTGCTAACTGTAAAAAGATTAAAAGTGTAACTATACCTTCGAGTGTAACTACCATAGGCTGTGATGCTTTTGATGATCGGGTCGGTCTGACAATATATTATGACGGAACGATAAAATCATGGTACGAGATTTATGAAGGTGCCGACACCAACGGTTATATATATTATGAAGATGGCAGCTTTGCCAAAACAAAGCTGATACCGTTACTGTTAGGTTCAGGAGAGTGCGGCAGAGATGTAATGTGGGAGCTTGACAGCAACGGTAAGCTTATAATCGGCGGAAGCGGCAATATGGCTAATTATTCTTTCAGCAGTGCACCTTGGCAGGAATTTACAGATTCAATTGAAGAAGTGGAGATTCAAAAAGGCGTTACTTCTTTGAGCAACTATGCATTTTACTGGTGTAAAAACCTAAAAAGCGTGACGATCAGAAGTGGTTTAAAATCCATAGGCAAGTCAGCTTTTGAAGAGTGCAGTAATCTTAAGAGCGTAACAGTTCCGGGCAGTGTGAAATCAATAGGTGATTACGCTTTTAAGGAGTGCGGTAATCTCAGAAGTATAACAATTCCCAATGGAGTAAAATCAATCGGCTACCAAGTGTTTTATCATTGCAGCAAGCTTAAAAGTGTAACAATTCCAAGCAGCGTTAAAACAATAGGTTATGAAGCATTTGTAGAATGTGAACAGCTTGAAAGCTTAGTTATCCCCGATAGTGTGACAGAGGTCGATTTTGCGGCATTTACAGGCTGTGAGAGTTTGACAAGTGTTGACATACCAAAGAGCATTACTAAAATTCCGAGAGGAATGTTTGCAGGATGTAAGAGCCTGACAAGGGTAACAATCCCTGAGGGTGTAAACTATATCGGTTATTGGGCATTTGACGGATGTAACGATAATTTGAAAATGATATATGGCGGCTCAAAGTCATCTTGGATAAATATTGAGGAAAGCACATATCAATACAATAAGAATGTAATTTGCCTTAAAGACCATAAACACTCGTATAACTCGAAAACAACAAAAAAAGCTACATTAACAGCAAACGGCAAAAAAACAAGAACTTGCAAAGAATGCGGATATGTTTCAACCGTTAATGTTTACAAGGTGAATAATATCACTCTGAATAAAACAAAGTTCACATATTCGGGCACTTCAAAAATGCCCACCGTAACCGTCAAAAACAGCAAAGGTGGTGTTCTCAAAAAAGGTACCGACTATACTTTATCTTATCCGTCGGCAAGAACGAATGTCGGACGCTACAAGATAAAGGTAACCTTAAAGGGCGATTACTCGGGTACGGCTTATTATTACTTTAACATCATACCCAAGTCGACGAGTATCAAGAAAATTGCGAACTATTCAACTTGCTTCAGAGTATATTGGAACACTCAAAAGACGGGGACAAACGGCTATCAGATAAGATATTCCAAAAACAAGGATTTGTCTTCTTCAGTTTATAAGACTGTTGCAAACAATTCTTCTTCAAGCCTTAAAGTATCGGGGCTGCCGAGAAAGACAACCTACTATGTGCAGATAAGAACCTACAAGACAGTCACGGTTGACGGAAAGAGCACAAGAATTTATTCGACTTGGAGCAGTGCAAAAACAGTAAAAACAAAATAAGCAGACAAAGAACTTTCGAAGAAATTCGGAAGTTCTTTCCTTTTTAGAAAAACATTATAAATAAAAGCCCTTTCTTTGCTTATAAATTTTAACAAAGATAGCAGAGTTCGGAAATTAATTAACTTTTATTTAAAAATAAGTTGAATATATGCTAAGTTTGCTATATTATATGATTATCAGGGGTCAAAAGAGCTTTGCGTTTCGGTTTTTGCGTCTGTTTATATTTTGATTACACACAGAGAAAGATTTCTTTGTCCGTGATTTGTCCCAGTGAATCTGTTATATTTATCAGGCAACAAACCGAAAGGAAAACAAAGAAAGGAATAAAAATGAACGAAGAAAAGAACAACGAGGTAGTAGAGACCACGGCAGTCGAGACAACCGAGGAAGCGGCACTCGAGCCGAAAAAATCGAAAAGACAAATTAGAAAAGAGCTTTGGAAACAAGACAAAGCGAACATGAAGCGTGAGAAGAAAGAAAAAAAGGCTGCCAAGAAAGCCGCACGAAAAGAGAAGAAGCGCAAGAAAAAAGCAAGATACAAGAATGCGCCGATTCTCCTGAAGCTTTGGCACAAGGTGTTCAAAAGGGTAATCGTTGCCGTTTTAGCTCTTGTGATACTTGCAAGCGGCAGCTACTGCTTTATTCTTTCCGAGGCGGGTCAGCCGATTCTTGCGGCGGCGGTAAATGCACTCTTTATCTCCAAGAGGAACAATCCTGTTGACAAGGAGAAGATTTTCGAATATTCCGCTATTGACGAAAAGGGCGAGGCGGAAATCAATGCGCTTGACAAAATCGGCGAAGACGAGACATGGACAATCTGCTACTATATTGTCGGCTCTAACCTTGAGGACGGCTACGGCAATGAGCTCTCACCCATGACGGTCGCTCTCACTCAGGACGAGAAAGCCGAAAACTCGGGTAAATCATCC